>JAPPMR010000001.1 GCA_028818995.1 Candidatus Poribacteria bacterium
GTTCTAAAGGGTTATCTCTGGGACTTCAACTTTAATTTCCTATTTATGCAAATCAATGAGACTGATGTAGTTGTTTATCGGCATGGGTTATTACAATTCAAATATTTGGACAGGGATGAAATTGTTAATGCCTACAAGAGACAAATTCCCATCTGTGGAAAGGTTACTGAGGTAATTAAAGGCGGTCTCAAAGTAAAATACGGATCCTTATATGGATTTCTTCCCGCATCAGAAATAGAATCAAGATCAACTTACAAACTGGATTCGTATATTGGAAAAGCATTTGAAATGAAGGTAATTGATCTCAGGAAACAAAAGAACAGCTTTGTTTTATCGCGGCGCGCATGGCTTTTTGATAGTCTTGAGATTGGACAAAAAGTGAAAGGGACTGTAAAAAGCGTCAAAGACTTTGGCGTGTTTGTCGATCTTGGAGGTATTGATGGATTAATTCACAAAACAGAATTGGCTTGGAAACGTATACGCCACCCATCCGAAGTCATTTCGATTGGTGATGAAGTTGAAGTAAAAGTTATCAAAGTTAATCGAGAAGATGGAAAGATATCGTTGAGTCTAAAACAGATGAAAAGCGACCCTTGGGAAAATATTGAAGAGAAATATCCAATTAGTTCAACAGTTCAAGGGGTTGTCGTCAATATTGTTGACTTTGGAGCATTTCTACAGCTTGAAGAAGGAGTAGAAGGACTGCTTCATATTTCAGAGATGTCAAGCGCCGATGGTGGTAAAAGTCCGATAAATCTTCTTAATGAGGGTGATGAAGTTGAAGTTGTTGTGCTTGAAGTTTCAAAAAATTCCAAGCGTATTTCGTTGAGTATGAAACAAACCGAAGAGAATCTATTAAAACTTTTATTAGAAAAGTATTCAGATAAATCAAAAAACTAACCTAATGGAAATAAAACGAAAAAACAGAAATTCATCTAAACGCAACCAGTTTTTCTTCCTCACTTTCGCACACACCATCCTTGACTCTTACGCGACACTTTTCCCACACCTGCAGCCATTTCTGTTGAACAGGTTTGCTTCAATAGGTGCGCGAAATAGTTTTGCTGGCATTCTTATCTCACTGTATAGCATTTTCAGTTCTCTTGGACAAATTTTGTTCGGATGGCTTTCGGACAGAGTGCGGACAATACATTTCATAACGTTTGGCGTAGCTTTCACAGCAATCGGTTTAAGTCTGGTAGGGATTGCACCAAGAGCATGGATCGTATTTCTGTTGTTAGCTATTGGTGGCACAGGAGTCGCTGCATTTCACCCCCAAGCGACTACTTATGCCGGGGCACTTGCCGCAGAAACGCGAGGGATGGGTATCGCTATTTTTCTGACGGGTGGGAATGTCGGACGCGCTTTAGGACCGCTGGTACTATTATTTCTGCCATATCACTTCAATAATAATCTGAATATACTCGGTTGGGAGATGATACTTGGATTATTTGTCGCGTTGTTAGTGCCGGTGGTATTGAAATTTGAACATGAACTTGACTTGACAGCCTCTGCTCGTGTGCTATCGCACGGAGGAGAAACAGAACGTCAATCTTTTTGGCATGTTGCCGGACCTTATTTTTTACCCCTTTTTGCGCTATTTATTATTGCATCGCTCCGAACGGTTACAATTGCTGGATTAGAGAATTTTCTCTCTATTTATCTTGATGACATGGACTATTCTGACCAGAAACGTTCATTAGTGATTGCACTCTATATCTTCGCTGGTTCAATGGGTATCATGGGAAGCGGTTGGTTTCTAAGTCGGGTGAATACGCTTGTCTTGCTGCTGTTATCACTTGTCGTTGCGCCGCCACTGCTCTATGCTTCACTTCACACCAGCGGTATCGCTTTTCTAGTGCTTCTCTTTTTAGGTAATATGGTTCTCACAAGTTCAGTAACGATTAATATTATCTTAGCACAGATGATGCTACGCGGACATGAAAGTATCGCAGCAAGTTTTATGATGGGAGCATCGTGGGGTGTCGGTGGGTTATTGAATTTGATAGTTGGGGCTTTAGGTGATAAATACGGTTTGCCTATCGTGCTTGACGGATTAGTGATGGTTCCGTTGTTAGTGGCACCGCTTCTGATTTTCTTACGCAATCAACCGGATTTGTCTAACCCTAAATCTGACTAAAAATTCCACAATACACTTAAAAAATGGGTACTAACCAGATCGCCGATGAGAAGCGCATAATCAAGACGAAACTGTTTGAGTTGGATACCGATACCGCTTGTCAACCGAGCATCACGGTAGCCTATGCGTAACGCCAATGGAGGACTAAGTTGATATTCTATACCGAGATGGGTTTGCCCGCCATAACGTTCTTGCCATTGATAGGATATAATTAATTCGCGATTAAAAAAGAGTTTCGTGAAATACGCAAGACCTATATTGAAATTTGCTGGTATTGATTCTTTGAGTGCAGGCACGGTATTCCATGTCAAAGTCGTTTGTGATATGTCTTGGAGATTCACACCGAAAGCTAATCCGCCTGCATTTTCCAAACCGAAAAGTGCATTCATATCAGGGAGACGTGCAAGCATCCCTGCATCAAAACCGTATCCGCGGCTTCCATAAGTGGAAAACACGGAAGTAACCTCGTCAAGTTCACCAACTCCATTGAAATTCTGAAAGATACCCTTCACATTTACACCGAACAGAAATTCGGGCGCAATAGAATCCCTTCCGAAGTTATCCCACCACGATTGACTAACAGCAACACGCGTTGCAAGTGATAGCACGAAAGCGTTTTCACTGTCGTTAAGATAACCTGAAGGGATAAAATCTTCTTCTCGTGGACGGTATTTAGGGTTGTTTTTGCGTTGATCAGCACTAATAGCGGGATCAAATGCTGGCACGTCGTAATAGATAGGGATGTCGTCAATACCAGCGCGAATCCACGAGAGACCGAGTGTCAGTTGTGGTAAGATTTTTCCGATGCCGCTGACATAACTGAATGCCCCTAATCCAGAGCGGCGTGTGGCATGCATCATACAGACTTGATAATTGTGTGAAACACCTGCTATTCCCGCGGGATTCCAGTAAGTAGCGGTGGCATCATCAGCGATGCTAACATAAGCACCCCCAAGTCCAAGTGCGCGTGCACCGATGCCGTTCGTCAAAAAATCACCTGTATAGTTCTCTGCGGATGCAGATAAAACGATGAGAAAACAGAATGTGATAAGTGCTAAGTTTTTTAGTTTAATCAATGATTCCTATTTCCTTTTAGATTCTGTCATAACAGTGTATTATTTTAATCTAAGTTGCTACCTATAAGTTTTAAACATGGAAACACCGTCTTTGAATGAAAAACATGCTGATAATTAGCCAATATTTGTAGCGCAAACTGTCAGTTTGCGTCCTCACAGGCACAATCTAAATGAAGATTAATTTATTAATTCGGTAATTTGGAGAAATATCCGGTGCGGTTAGAAACCGCACCTACCGGGTTTGGGTAAAATTAGAATTACCGAAATATTTTCTTAATCTTCATACAGATTGTGCTACAAGGTGGCAACTTATGTTATTTTAGGGTTTTACATCTTGGACACATCTAAATCCAACATCGCTGCTCAAAAGCGAAGGTTTCTCACCCATGCGGTTTGCAACACGAACGCTCTTTGCATTGAAACTCCACGAACCGCCACGCACAACACGGCGTGTCGCTATATCTTTGAAATTATTGTTAATCTGATTGAGGTTCTCTGGTCCCGCGATCGGATTCTGTCTTGGAGAATTAGCGTAATAATTTTTCTGGTATGCATCAAGACACCATTCTGAGACATTACCAGACATATCGTATAAGTCGTATTGATTAGCAGGATATTTTCCAACGGGCGTTGTCTGCTCATGATGTTTGCCAGATTTTGTGTTTTTATTGTAGTTTGCTTTTTTGGTATCAATCTTATTTCCCCACGGGTATTTTTGTCCAATTAATCCGCCGCGCGCTGCTTTCTCCCATTCTGCCTCTGTCGGTAACCTTTTCCCTGCCCACCTTGCGTAAGCCATCGCATCGTGCCAACTCACACCGACAACTGGATGCTTGTCAGTAGGTGAACACCGAAAAACTGAATCGGATAACGCGCGATGTCCAGTGGCATTGATGAATTTTTTGTATTCTCCAACTGTAATTTCATATTTATCTATGTAATACGCATCAAGATGAACGGTATGTACGGGTTTTTCATCACGATCACCGTTTGTGCTTCCCATCTGAAATTCGCCTGCGGGGATCAACGCCATTCCAGTGGGGACTGTCGTGGTTTTAGTGTCGTTATGACTGTCCGACAACAAACTTGCTGTAATGCATAATTTAGTAAACATTAGGAAAATCAACACACTTTTCATTACTGATTACCCCGATTAAGATCAGAAGCGTTTTGTAATATCGCGACCAGGAGGTCGCTCCTACAGAGGAAGTTTCACCCAATTTAGATCAGAAGCGTTCTGGAATATCGCGACCAGGAGGTCGCTCCTACAGAAGAGATTACACCCGATTGAGATTAAAATTGTTCCAATAATATTGATGTTTAGAAGATTGCCATCCGTTGTAAATTTCATCCCATGGCATTCTGTTGAAATGCGGCAAGAGTGAACCTTCCGTGACGGGTTGAGAACAACCTTGATAGCGATAATCCACAGACAAACGAATTCTATCAGGACTTTGGTTTGGGAGTGCTTTGTGAACAGTATGGCTATGAAAGAACATGGCATCGCCTACTTCGTAATCTCCACCGACCCACTGCAATCCGTCCGCTTCTAACGGATCCGTGTCAATGCCGAGACCGCCCGCGCCAAATGCAGGCTTCACTGGAAAAATTCCAAACTGATGCGATCCAGTTAACACAGATAATCCGCCCAAATGCTGAGGACATGCACCCAGTGGAATCCAACCTGTATAGGTCTCTTCTGTTCCTCGGATATGGATAAAATCTTGGTGTGCTGGCGTTGTATATTTTGTGTTTTCTGGGAACATAATTCTTCCGATATTCCGTGGATGCACCAACGTTTTTTCACCAAACAATTTGTCACACATATCCAAAATTGCAGGATGATGTGCAAATGCATGGAATGATTCAAGGGATTGGAATTCGTCTAACACGGGCCAATATCCGTCATCCCCTTCCATAAAAGGTCCGCCTATCCGAATGCCATCCATCAATGCTTCTCCACCTTGCGCCCAGCCGTGCCGATGACAAATCTCTAAGAAATCTCTGCGTAAGTTATAGATGGATTCTTCATCAATTAGCCGACGAAAATAGAGATAGCCATCCTGTTGTGCTCGTTCGCGGAGTTTTTCAGGTTGATCTAACAGTTCATTTGAGACAAAAAAGGGTTCAATTTTTGCCATTATGTGTTCCTCGCCTCTCCAATAGAATGTTGGTGTATAACTGATATTATACCAACAAATAGGAGGGGTGTCAAATGATATAGAACGATGTCAAAGATTATTTAGTTTTAGGCATTCCATCTGTTTTAGCCGAACAGTCGCGACCAGGAGGTCGCTCCTACAGAAGAGGGATACGGGACAAATTAACGTAAATATAGAGAACTAAATAACCCTGAACGATGTCGGACGAAGTTTCAGTTGAGTGTCGTTTCTCCTCATAGAATTAAAATCTAATCTCATGGCTATGATTTGCTTGTTTGTTGCAATTTTCTCCAATATTCTTCAATAATTTACATATTGAAATTTTTCAAATATGCTCAGATTATTAAGTTGATATTTCTTAACAGATTATTTTGAGAATATGCTACAATTCACAACAATCCAAACATTAGGAGGCATTTCATGCTTAGCATCAAACATCTTGAAACAATCACATTGAATGTACCGTTCTATTGCGACCGTGTCAGTCGACACATGCACCGAGCAGCAACCCATGGAGAACGGGTTTACGTTTACCGTGTTGAACTTAGTAATGGGGTAATAGGGTATGGCGAAAATTTATATGATGAATCGGATAGTATTGAGCGATTGATAGGGAAAAATCCTTTTGCGTGTATGCGCGATGATGGAGTCGGGTTCGGCATCCAGATGTCGCTTTATGATGCTGTTGGTAAAACGGTAGGTGTATCCGTGTCTGAACTGATTGGTCCGAAGGTGCGTGAAAAGTGTCCGATCTCATGGTGGGATATTGACATGCCGCCAGAGGATTGGGTTGCAGAAGTGCAGGAATCGGTCAAAAGAGGTTATACATCTGCCAAACTCAAAGCACGACCTTGGCGAGACATCTTCGCACAAGTTGACGCAGTCGGCAACGCAGTACCAGCGGATTACAAACTTGACATTGACTTCAACGGTTTCCTGCTAACAGCGGATAACGCTATTCCTGTTTTACAGAAGTTAGATGAACATCCGAATGTTGCAATCTACGAGAGTCCGTTCTATCTTGGGACGGATATAGAGGGCGCAGCCAGGTTACAGGAGGCTGTTGAAAAACGTATCGTAGAGCATTACAATGAATCCTGTTTACATGCGCGCTGTTGTGGTGGGTTTGTTGTTGGAGGTAGCGTAAACTCACTACTGCGGACGAATGCGCTCTGTGCTTCGTTTGGACAACCGTTCTGGCTACAGATGGTCGGCACTGGTATTACAACGGCATACTGTGTGCATCTCGGTGCGGTTCTATCGCAAGCGGAGTTGCCAGCAATTACCTGCCATGAGTTGTGGGAATCGGATCTGCTTGAAAATCGACTTGAAGTCGTTGAGGGGACGATCCAAGTTCCAGATTCTCCTGGACTGGGAGTCTCTGTGGATGAGGATGCATTGTCAGAATATAGCGTTGATAAATCAGCACCGACACCGCAGCAGCTGTTCCACCAAACTGATTATATGTGCAGAGTCCATATTCCAAATGCGGATGGCGGAGAGACAGTTCACGATTTCAGCAGTGAGGGTGAATATTATCCCGCGTTCAGTGAAGGGAAGTATCCAGGGTTTGTGCCGGGGGTTTGGATGGAAGTGGTTTGATGGTTCTCATATAATGTTGTTTCAAATTAGATTTCTTTGTAGGAGCGACCTCGAATCAACGCCAAATGCGCCTTTGGCATTTGTCCAAATCAACACCGAATACGCCTCAACGGTATGAATGCCGTTTAGGCATTCACCGCCTACAGAAATCTTGCGCACTTTAGATTTTGTAGGAGGGAACTCCGATTCCCGACTATCATTGTATTTTGTCGCGATTCGGAGATCGCTCCTACAGAGAAGATGTCAACATATTTTATATTGGATTTTACAATTAACTCTACATCGTCACTCGACATTTACAAAGTGTTCTACAGTTTAAAAGTCGCGACCAGGAGGTCGCTCCTACAGAAGAGAGTGTTGCATTCGGACAACCGATTTATGAAATA
>JAPPMR010000548.1 GCA_028818995.1 Candidatus Poribacteria bacterium
ATCCATAATTATTTATATACGGTGGTAGGTTCGGTTTCCTAACCGAACCTTGTTTGGTCAGTTTATAGATGCGGTTAGGAAACCGCATCTACCAGGGAGTGTGGGTATATTTTAGATTTCACTTTAAGATGCTTTCTGTGCAGTGAATTTGAGTTCCGTTTGCCCGTGTAGTCCTGCTACAACAGGGAAGGTGCGTTCTCCCTTTCCATCTTTAGTAACATATCTGACTTCTGGCGAAAAATAGGCGTAGAGTGCTGTGTTTCTCGGATTTGGTGATGCGTTAGGACCGGAACCGTGGACCATAAGGCTATGGAAAAACAGTGCGCTGCCTGCTGAAAGCGGGACATCCATCTGTTGTTTTGCAACTTCCTCGCGATCGGTGAGTTCTGCATCTTGTTGCCGTGCGATTCCACCCCACTCTTGAACACCCCATAGGTGGCTACGCGGAACGACTTTAAAACAACCATTCTCTGGGGTAGCGTTGTTGAGGGCAATGCTGACAGTAACTAATCTCGGCGGTTCCATCGGCCAATATGCTGAATCCTGATGCAGCCCGTGTGATGAACCGTGAAAAGCAGGTTTGAACATTAAGGTACTTCTAAAAAGGAGGAGGTCTTCCCCAATGAGGTTTTGAAGTACTGCTATAAGGTTCGGATGTTGTGCTAAATTCTTAAACACCTCTGAATATTGTCGCGTATTTTCTGCTTTCCGCAGCACGGGTAATCTATTGCCTTGTGTTTCGTCTTTGGCAAAAGGTTCCTGTTGTACGTGCCTGCGTGCGACATCTGCCCGTTCCTTTTCTGCATCTGATTCTTGACCTGCAGCAAACTGATGCAGCAGTTGAATCTCTGCTTGGCATTCTTCCACCTCTACAGGTGACATTAAGTTTTCAACAATGAGATAGCCTTCCTTCTCAAAAAAGGCTTTTTGTGCATTCTTATCCATTTTATCCTCCGATGAGTCGTTTAATTTCCCATATAATACTTGAAATAGCAAATCCGATATAAACGGCTGAAGCAATGAACATCATTATAGTTGACATCGTTTTCGGTTTAGCAATTTTAGGTAAAAAGCGGTAGTTCATATACAGCGTAAGCGGTACATAGAGTGCCATCGCAAAACCACCCATATATGCTGCGTTAAAGAGAAAACCGAGACCACTAACATTTAACCGTTCCATCACAAACGTAATTACGCATCCAGCGACAATCCAGATACCTACTATGAGCAGGTACCACCAACTCAATTCCCGTTTTTGTGCCCCCTTAAAGTTAGTATAGATAATATCTGATACAGAACGTCCCACACCATCAAGCAATGCCAGTTGTGTGCCGAAAAGGGTTGCAACACCAACTACTAAAAAGATACGGCGACCAAACTCTCCAAAACTTTTCCCTAATATGTCTGCTTCGTCGAAAATCAGCTGGCTCCTGTCAGGAACGATTCCTTCAGGATGTAAAACAGCGAGCGCACCGAAAATAAAAAGCAGAATTGTTAAGGTATTGAGTGCCCAAAAGAAGAGCATCTGATCGCGTTTGATGTAACCCCACCAGTCTTCAAAGCGTCGGCGGTTTTCTGCTGTTTCTTCAAAAAGAAAACCGGTTGCTGGAACTTTTTCTGTGCGCCCACGGAGCGGGTTGCGAAGACCTGGGACTCGCGCGCCCATTCCGATGTTTTTATCTCGAAGATAGAACGTATAGAATAGGTTTGCTGTGCCGCCTGCCCCTGCAAACACCAGTGCAATAAATAACGCTTTTACCGACATGTTCGGGGCTTTGTACCCGACATTTACTATTCCTGCTCCTAATTCTTTCCATGTATCCCAAGTACCGACCAAAATAGCAACGAGAATAAGTCCAATCGTTACAACGGCAACAAGGATTTCTATTGTGTGTTCTACGGATTGATAAACCATTTTTGGTCCGAACAAAATGACTGAGGCGACTGCAAACGTTATTATTGTCCAGAAGGTATCTGAACCCCAAAATGTCCCAGCTTGCCATTTAGAGTTAAAAATGAGCGCTTTAAGCGCAGCCCCTGATTCACGCGCCCACCCTGGGGCAATCCACCCTATTACAATAAGGAGGATAAACAACGGAGCAAAACCTCGCCAAACACGGCTGTAACCTGTATACACGGTTTCGCCAGTAGCAATCGTCCATCTACCAACCTCAAAGTTGATCCAAAGTTGGAGAAATACGCCGAGAACTGCTGCCCAAACCATGCTTGCGCCGTATTCTGCAGCGATGAGAGGCCAAATCACAATTTCACCAGCGCCAATAGATAAGCCAACCAAAATTGCCCCGGGACCTGCTATTTTCCAAAAAGGCAGTTGTTTTTCTGGTAAATCTATAGTTTTAAAGTCTTCAAGCGGTTCAAAAATTTTAGGCATTCCTTCTCCTCAAATAGACACGAGACATATTCTTTACATATTGGTATCCGATGATATTGCTTCACTTAACACTTCAATCGGATGTTTCGGTAGGATGCCGGTCCCGTGTTCAAGTTGGTGTCGGCAAGAAAATCCTGACGCTGTCAGCGTAAATTCCCCAGTTTTTTCTCGGATAGTTGGGAAAAGACGGAGTTCGCCAATGTTCATAGAAAGATCGTAGTGTGATTTTTCATATCCGAATGAACCTGCCATGCCGCAACAACTGGAGTCAATTACTGTGACATCATGTGCTTCTGGTAACTCAAGCATTTGCAACACTGGTTGGATACCAACAAGTGCTCTCTGGTGACAGTGCCCATGTAACAAAATATCGCGCTGTTTTGCCTCATAAGTAAGTGGGAGTTCACCATTTTCATGAGTTTGGATCAGAAATTCTTCCAGTGAGTAGGTGCTCTCAGCAACTCGTTTTGCTTTAGTTGTATTAATTAGTTCAACATAATCGTCAGTCAAGGCAGAGGTACAACTTGGTTCACATCCGACAATTGGAATTCCCGCCTCCGCATAGGCATGCAGATGTTCAATATTATAATTTGCGTATTCAATGGCTTTGTCAAGCATGCCCTCAGAGATAAGCGGTCTACCGCAACATCGTTTCTTCGGCAAGATTACCTCAAATCCAGCAGACTCTAAAACGTGTACTGCTGCCTTTCCGATATTGGGTTCGCTAAAATTCATAAAGGTATCGTGAAACAACACAACTTTTTTGTTAGAAGTTTGTGGTGACTTGCGTTTTTTGAACCATTTTTCAAAGGATTGGTGAACGAAGGTTGGCATATCTCGGCGGCGATCAACCCCGAGTAGTTTTTCAGCCAGCCATTTGGAAAGTGGGTTATTCGTTGCCCAATTGGAGAGTGGTGCAAACGCTGATCCCAAAACGGCAAGTGATCCAATTTCTCCGAAAAGGCGATTACGCAACGGAAACCCATTTGCTTTTCGGTAATGTGCAAGCATCTCATATTTGATTTTCGCCATGTCCACATTAGAGGGGCATTCTGCCTTACACGCTTTACAACCGAGACATAGGTCAAGCACATCATAGAGTCGGTCACTGGTGAAATCTTTGTTTGGCAAAGCACCAGAAATAACTGAGCGGAGCGCGTTGGCACGCCCGCGTGTAGAGTGTTCCTCTTCTCGTGTAGCGATGAAGGAGGGGCACATGGTGCCAGTTAGGGTTTTACGGCACGCACCGACTCCATTACACATCTCGATTGCCCTGCCAAATCCGTCTTGTGCAGAATAATCGAAATAGGTATCAATTTTAATGGTGTTGTATTTTTCGCCGAATCGGAGGTTTTCAGTCATCGGGGGAGGGTCAATAATTTTACCGGGATTCATAATACCATCTGGGTCGAAAGCGTTTTTGACCTCACGGAGTGCTTGATAAATCTGTGGACCGAACATGCTCTCAATCCATTCACTTCGGACAAGTCCATCTCCGTGTTCTCCACTCATTGCACCGCCAAGGTCCATAAGTAGATCGCGCACCTCGCGTGCGATATTATGCATTTTATGTATATCTGCTTCGGATTTGAGATTGATAATCGGGCGGTTGTGGAGTAATCCAACACTGGCGTGTGCATAGTAGGAGGCAGTTGTGTCGTGTTTTGTGACAATTTCATCAAATCGGCGGACATATTTAGGTAAATTCTTTATGGGAACAGCAGCATCTTCCACAAAACCTATCGGTTTGGCATCGCCCTTCATTCCCATGAGTAAGCCGAGTCCTGCTTTTCGGGTTTCCCACACACGTGCCTTTTCTTCAGCAGTAAAACATCGTACATACGCATACCCGAATTCAGCACTTTTCAAGGTTTTTTCGAGATGGTCAATCTGTTCATGTAGTTCGCTCTCTGTTTCACCGTAAAACTCAACCGCGAGAAGTGCTTCCGGTTCGCCTTCAATAAAACTGGTCAGTCGTGAAAACTCCAAAGAGCCTTGTGCCATACCAAGTATTGTTTTGTCAATCAGCTCAACGGCGGTTGGATTGCACGCTAAGATAGGTTGCATCGCCTCCATAGAAGTGATGAGCGACTTAAAATGAACAACACACAGACAGGTCATTTTGGGGACGGGAACGAGATTTATTTTCGCCTCAACAGTGGTTGCCAGTGTGCCTTCGGACCCGACAACAATTTTCGCGAGACTGAAAGGGTGATGGGCATCGCACCCGTCACGACGGTAGGGCGTTACCTCTTTTGAACCTGCATCCGAGACATATTCATCAAGATTATAACCTGCAACTCTACGTAAAATTCGGGGATAACGTTTACGGATTTCATCTGCATTCTCATCGCAGATTCTGCAGAGTTCGTGATATATGTGTGCTTCTAAGGAATTTCCCTGCTTTTTTGATGCGACTTCAGGAAATGATAGGGGGGCTGCTGTTATTTCATCGCCGTTGGCAAGCACAAGGTCTAACGACATCACATGGTCAATCGTTTTACCGTAGATAAGTGAGTGAGAACCTGCGGAGTTATTACCGATAGTGCCTCCGACGTTTGCACGGCTACTCGTAGCAACATCAGGGGCGTACATCAATCCGTGTGGTTTGAGTTGGTGATTTAACTCATCAAGAACAATGCCGGGTTGGACGTTTGCCCAACGTTCATCAGCGTTTACCTCAATCAGTTGATTCATATACTTGGACATGTCAAGGACGATTGCTTTGCCGACGCTTTGTCCCGCGAGACTTGTTCCGCCCCCGCGAGGAAGAATAGGGATTTTACGTTCAGCTGCGATCTGTACCGTTTTGATTACATCTTGTTTGTGTTTGGGAACAACAACCCCTATCGGTTCAATTTGGTAGAGGCTTGCATCTGTGCTTTAGAGTGCTTTTGAGTATGCATCAAAGCGCACCTCTCCCTCAAGTTCTTTAGAAAGAAGTTGTTCTAATGCTGGTTCGGAATTCTGCATCTGTTTCCTGTTCCTGTGCGTTTGATCTTAAGGGTATAGTATGTTAGACAATGGTATACTAAAAAAGGTGTAGAATTAACATTTCTCAAGTGGCTTAGGTGCCAAAATAGACAAGGGTTCACTTGAAAGGTTTGCATTATGTTTACTTGATCTCTGTCGTTTAATCTGACTTTATGAGTATCGGTTTTTCGTTCCCCTTCCATTCATAAATCTCTATCGGATTTTTTTGAAATTCTTTAAACGCGGACTCCTTATCCAGATTCGGATCGGGCGATTTATGAAGTTCAAGACGAACTTTTACCCATGAATCCCATCCATACTTGGCTGCATGCATTAATACCCTAACTTTCACATGAGTTATAGCCGATTTGACTTTTTCATATTCTAAATCATGTTTATAGGTAAGACGCACGTTGATACGACCACCCGTATCAAGATATGATACCTTGTAACCCAAAATCTCATAAGCTTTTTCTTGTGGAGATGGTTTATATCTATCCATCTCAAGGGCAAGCCATTGCATGCGCGTCGGCGCGTAGCGTTTAAGTCCTTCTTCAAGATGGGGCTGATTGAAAAGGTCAGCACCAAGATTAAACTTTTCTTGTGCCCAACCCCCAGCTAAAAATATAAGGATACTTCCAAGTATTGTTAACAAAACTCTATATCGTTTTTTCATTGTGATTCTCTTTTGATAACGTAACAAATATCGGATCAATCGCCAGTTTAAGTTTTCGTCAAGTAGAACACGCATGTGGTATTGTCTTCCGATTTTATCGTGTTTACTGTCTCAAATACCGTTTCCAACGCGAACTCTAAAAATGCAATTGCCTGCTCTCTCGACACAGAAGGGAATCCATCAAGAAAGTCATCAAGACTATCTCCTGCTTTTAGATGATCAATTAGCGACTTAATCGGCACACGGGTCCCCATAAACACTGGCTCGCCGCCGTGAATGTCGGGGTCTTGGTTTATCATTGCTTTGTATAAACGAAATGCTGTCCACTCGGTATCTAAATTTTGCCGAGAACTTTGATAACCGCTTTTGTAGCACCGTGCTGGGGGACACACTTCTGACATAAGTGGAACATTTATCGCTTGAGATAACTTATCACTTATGTCTTCAATAACCCTTCCGTCGCGTTCCGTCTGCTCCATTTTTGATTTTACTTGGACATATAGTTCATCATTTCTCACTCGCTCCAAAAAATCTTCAGACATTTTTTTAGACACCTGATCACTATATTCCAAGAACGGATAATCTTCTTTTAGAATACGCTCCAGTTCATTTACAATTAATGGGTTTTCGTGTAGTTTTTCCATTATTATTCCTTGTGATGCTCTGCTGTCAGAATAGTAAAAAAGCAACTAAAAATTGGATAGAGTTTGATAAGTGTCAGCAGTAAGACTTATCAAAAAGTGTTTCATTATTTCCGCTTTATTTTTTCTCTTTGAGTTTATTTATCTCTTTCTTTAGGTATTCGATTTCATTTGTGAGTCTTTTGTGTCTTCTATTTATAGCGAGTGTGATGCAGCCGCCTGTGATGATGATGAGGAGTGCGGTAGTTCCTAATAAATATAATGCGACGATTGTAGCAATCGTGCCGGCAACAAAACCGATGATTTTAAGGAGTACATTTCGTATTTTCTCTGCCATCATCATGAGCTTATTTTTTCAGCATGCTCTCATTTCTGGTGCGAATTAGTGGTAATGAGATATTCCCATTATTTTACTTGTGATTGACGAAAATTCTTATAGTATTTAATAAGCAATTATCAAATACTAAACACAATTAGAGAATAACACCAATAGACCAAAAAGTCAAGTATAGTAAAACCTACATCAGGGTTATTTAGTTTTCAATATTTTTGATGTTTTTTTGCTATGACGTTAATTTAATGTGTTGCCATCTTGTCCGCGTCTTTAGTCCCGTAGGGACAATATGTTTATAGAAAAATGTTATCTACCTCTCTTGAGTTCCGTAGGAACGGCATA
>JAPPMR010000899.1 GCA_028818995.1 Candidatus Poribacteria bacterium
TTCCCGCTAATAACATATTTATCTCGTATTATCATTCTCCATATTTCTAAGCATATTTTCAAACTTTGCTTTTGCGTCAAATTCTTGCCTGATTGTTATTAAATCCTCGTCAGACCATCCCGTAGCTTTGAGCAAGGTATTCCAATCTATGGGATTAGATGAACCCCCTGGATCATCAAACTCTGGTAGAGAGTGCAGGTGGTTCTTTAATTGCCCAAAGGATTTATTTCCAAATTCCTTAAATACATCATTTATCAGATCAATTTGTGCTTGTGATAGTTCATCACTGCTTATATCGTCTTTAATTAGTTTAATAATATACCCTTGTGGTCTGGAAAAATATTGAGACCAGTATTCGCCTTCCCAGGGTTTGCAAACAAGATCGTATGTATGACTTGGTGTTGGCCCCAATGGTAGATTATACGGACGGTCAAAAGTCACGGGACGACCACGACGCTCCAAGGAGGTTCTATCAATAAGGTATATCAATTTGACAAGTTTATACACACTAATTTGACCGCCAGAATAATGTGCGAGTAAAGCAGCAACTTGCGTTGTCCTGCGCTCATTAAACTCAGGAATATCTAATAGACTTGTATCAACCATGATAGTATCAGACATTTTCAAGTCCTCTGAACTTGTCATAAAATATTACGACACACATTTCGTTGTATTATAGCTAAAATATACAAAGAAAGCAATTTCCCCAAAATCTGATCCAAAATCTGAAATGATCCAGCTCAAAATACGAAACTCTGCATGAGATCACTCCGGAAGATGGACATCTTCTTCGCCATCGTCTTTAATTCCCATGTAGTGTAGCACTTCGTCTATGACATCATCAAATTTTACTCGTTTTGCGAGATTGATCAATTTGCTGCGTGTGATTTTGTCGCGTTGATGGGCTTCAATAGCCATACCCGTGAAATTGAGTGCAAAATTACTAAAGGGGTGTTCTCGTTCTTTTTTTTCTATGTTCAGACGTCGTGCAATTCGCCCTGCTTTCTCTTTGTCTTGGAAGAGTTGATCAAATAATTCTTCAGAAAGAAATTTGGTATTTCTCAATCTATACAAGGCGGCTTCAAAGCTAATTCCAAAGTACGCACAGAACTTGACGACGTCGTAAAGCGTAATGATTTGCCAGGATGCCAGGCGGCGGTAATGTCCCACAAGAGGATCAGGATCAGGTTGCTCGGTATAGGCCAACAGCCTTTCTCTACTGGTGGACGCCCCTTTGTCGATATTTTTTAGAAATTGACTCACGCCTTCTTCTGGCATGAGAAACGCCGCTGCAAAAGCATTCGCACGCACTTCGAATAAATCGCGGTCATTTGAAATTTTACTGATGGCACTGACTTTATCCCGGTCAAGCAATATGTGACCGTATTCATGGGCTATGGTAAATGCGACTCGGGCTTTCGCTCTATCAAGATGCACTTCGTTGATGAAGATGCACAACTGTATCTCCGCTTCGACCATAAAAATACCCGAGATCTGATCGTCCAAACGGATTTCAATAACCGGTATCCCTTGAGATTCCACCAACTCAGCCATGTCGCGTATGGGATTAATTCCCAACCTGAGACGACTTCGTTCCGCCTCTGCTGCATGTTCACCCATTTGAATGGCTTCCCAAACATTTTTGGGTTCACCATAGTCATATACAGGCGGTAGGTTCCGTTCTTGATCTAGTTCTAAAAGTTTTTGCAGATTTCCATATTCTCTCAAGAGTTCGTGCGCGTCCCTCAAGGATTTATAGAAGATGTGATTTTGTAAGAGGTCTGGATGAGCGCGAAATAGAACAGCCAGCGCATCTTTCTCGACAGGCTTTTCTTCTAAGAAACTGGCCATATCTCGCCCATAAAGATTCGATAGACGCATGAGTTCAAGTGAACTAACCGTCCGTTGACCAGATTCGATTTGAGAAATTGCAACACGGGTAAGCGCAACCTCATCGGCAACCTGCTGTTGGGTGAACCCGATTGCTTCACGCGCACTTTTTAATCGTTGTCCCAATTCTTGTTGCGTTAGCATTGCATTATCTCCTTTTGTACAGGGTAAAGCATAACCCGTCCACGTTTTCGAGAATACACAAAAACGCCTATTTCATTAATGTTGGAAAATGTACCTCCTATAATAATGAGAATACATTCTGGACAGTTTGTCTTTGTATCCAATGCAATCTCTAACTGATTTCGATTGTCTGTATCACTTGGAATAGGAGCAGCATCTGGATGGCTATGCCACTCGCCCACGTAATGTCGTTTACCAGCGTAAGTCCGTAGTAGTTTCGTAAAGAACCCTTGTAAACCAGCAATACCCCTATAAAAAGAAGTTTGCGAACCTTTCGAATCCGAACTCAACGGTGCGAGTTCAAGAACAGAAGCTTCAAAGCCATCACCAGAATAACATCCAACCAAAGATGTTCCTACTTCTTTAGGATAATGCGCTTGGGCCATTTCTGTCATTTTGCGAAGGCAGGACTTTGAGATAAGCACTGTATAACGTTTACAGTCAGACTGCCATCGTAATGGAGATTTATTGGTCAATATTCTTTTGCCCATACCACTTCAACAAGTGGGCCTGGTTGGACACCATTTTGAGTCACCGACTGCCTCTTAACAATTGCTGCAAGCCCTATTTTTTCTTTTGAATCTATATAATGACTGAGAATATCTACAGCGTGTGCCGATAGAATTTGGACATGAGCATTTAGAGCAGGAAAACTCGGATGCCAACATCCTGCTCCTTCTATAATTTGCTCTTCTTTTGAGGGTTGAAAAAAATAAATCTTGGGATCAAGCGGTGTCTGATTTTGTTGAATAGAGTGATTTAAATCCGCAAATATGTCTCCACAGGATGTGGAATCACCCGATATACAGAATATAAGCAATTCTGCATGGAAATTGAAGAACAAGGAAATCAAACGTTTATCGTTTTTTACAGCGTATTGATTCAACCAATCAAATGCCGTGTCACTTGTGGTACAATCGATAAATACTTGGGCATCCTCAAGTGCCTGATGAATTATCTCATCTGAGCGTGAATTTAGCGGTATCCCTACAGGATAACCCTGTATCTTTGAAAGAGGATTCGCTAAGGAAAGTCTTTCTGCTAATGCTCTTGCTTTATTAATAAATATATCTGAACCATCAAGGGTATGGCGACAGAGATTACCAAACTTTATGAAATCTGGATCAAATAGATTAAGTTTATTTACTCCTCCTCGTGTAAGTAATTCAGCAACGGAACTTCCTAATGCACCGCAACCGAAAAAGGCAATAGACGTTAATTGAACTTTCGGTGGATACGCTCCTCTTGCATACAACCTTTCACGAGTAACGTTTTCGACATTTCCCCACGGCAACTGTTGAGTTGGGGAAAAACAGCCGTGTTTTATCAGCCTCTGCCAGATTTTCTTAGGTTTATGAGATTGACCTTTTGACCTTCCCCTTTTTTTTTCTGTTTTGAACCCCTTGTAATTCTGAAAAAGAAGAGGTTGCCAATGTATTTCGGTGGGAGATTGTCCGACAATTTTGGGAATAGGAAACCCAATTAGGAGAATTCCAAACTGACGTGAATTTCCAAGATTCCATGCCTCCTTAAGAATTGTATAAAAGTTCAAGCCATTCTCCGAACACAATTCATCCATCTCCTCATAGGTTTGAGGTGGAGAATGTCTTTCATAATGGATATCGGATACAATAATCCACTTCCCCTTGAACTTGCTATTTTTCTTCAGCACATTCGGAGAAAATCCTGATTCTCTAATCAGGGAACCATCCTTATGGGAAAAAAAATTAACAGCGAATATCGCTGGAATCCCCGCTCCAAAAAAGCATTCAACGTGACCGGATTTGCCAATATAAGACTTCCATGTTTCGTAGGCAATTAACGATTCATCAAAGATTAAAGGCTCGTGTGTTGGGAGTGGTGAATTTAGAAACTTACGACTAAAGTCAGGTAATTCATAAGGGTCGCCCGGTTTAAGAAGTGTACCATTTGCTGCATCTTCGAGCCATTTGATTGCCCATTTAATGTAGCAAACAAGCCGGGAAGTATCCCGAGGAGCTAAATGTTCTGCGGGTAAACATAATTTTCTCGATTCGGCATCCTGATGAGGAAATCCGCTTACCTCCTCAAATGTAGGATAGATTTCTACTGGTTCTCTTGGGAATGTTTCAGGAATCAAGACGCGTAAAGGGACTTCACTGGGGATCCCCTCCTGATTCGGATAGGGTACTTTGGCGACACACTCAAATTCCCAGCCCGTAGTATCTTCGTCCAGATTCCAATTAATCGGCTTGGTAATTACAACAATGCGGTGTTGGAGCATAAGGCTATATGCTTCTAACACAATGTCAGGTATTTCATTCAGACTTGGCATTTTATCCATATTTGCGAGGTGTTAAATCACCTGTCTGAGTTTTGGAAGACGACGATATAAACGGTCCTGTCGAACTATTTCCTTGGCCCCCATTATCCTCATCGGGGGGGAACTTATTGCCAAACAATTCGCGCCATTTTTCAATAGACTTCTTTTTATCATCAGAGTCAAGAGCTTCTCGTGCTATCTCCGTAGCCTCCTTTGCGTGTTCATAAAATTCAGCAAACTCTTCTCCCGATACCCGCTCTAAAACATTGTGTTCAGGGACACCGTGGTCAGGAAGACAAGGGGCTTGTTCATACTGAGCATCCCAATAGTAATCCGTGACGATAGCTTCCAATGTTCGTGTAACCCCTTCCGCAACAGAATTTATATCGTCGGGACAGCAGACCCCCACAAGATGTTCAAGTGGATATCCTTTTGGTCGGTCATCTTCATGATGAACTCTCTGCCACCATTTTATCGCCTTGACGACATTGACATAATGCTTATTACAATTAGCATTTTTTTCCCAGGTCCATTGAATTTGCTCTAATGGATGTGTCCGCTCCCAATCGCCTGCATCGCGATTGGGAATCCATAAAGGCTCGGTTTTCCATTCCTCCCCTTGAAGGTTTGCTAAAAAAACAGCTTGACTTATCCTTTCCTCCGGCGGAATCCAAGATTTCATCAACAGCCAATCATCCACATCTTCGAATGTCAAGTCTGTGCTGACTGCTTTACTTTGGTAAACCTCCTCTTCAGTCTCGGACGGTGCTGAAGTGATAACCAAATCAAGATTCACATACGAAAGTTCAATTCCAAATGAACGCCCCTGTCTTTGATATTTACCTTTGTAATATTCATCTAAAAAAGGCACAAATAAATCCATGGCCTTATCCGGGTCTGGATAATCAAATCGACTCAGTCGGGTTACTGTAATGATATCTACATCTAACTTAGCTTCTCCTTTTGGTCGAACGGCAGTAGCCCGGCGGTAGCTTCCTTGTAGAAACGTGCTTACAAGAATTGATTTCAAATCCGCATATCCATGGAGCCGATCGCGAAGCGTTTTGTGACCGGTTTTGCAATTATTTTTTTGATTCTCCGTTGGACGAATCTCTTGAAGAAATTTTGTGAAATAGGTTGGTAATTCCATGATACAACTCTCCTCACAGTTAAGTTTGATAGGGAATACGCAGACTTGGATAATATCTCTGCTTACCACTCTGTCCTTCAAAATCGTATTCGTACATTTGAATGCATGGGGTGATATGACGAAGTGTGTATCCGAGAATATATCCCAACGCAACAGGGCCAGCAAAAAAGAGGTGTATCTTGCGACATGTATTGGGAAGCATCTCGCGAAGTTGTTTATTAAGCTGAAATCCGAGTTGCCAAGCATGGTCTCCCCCGGATATAGCATTGTGATCAACTCCACCTATGGGGTGAACCCAAACTTGAGGCAAATCGCTGAGATTTTCAGCCTCCAAGTAGGGTTGTAACTGGTTCTGTATTTGATGCGTCACAGAAATCCCCAAGATCAATTCCGTGTCTATTTCTCCAACGGTTTTGTAATTCCAAAGGTCGTCATTGGTATGGGGAGCATTCTGTGTCCAAAGCATATAATCGCTTCCTCCCTTTTGTGTTGGTATAATTTGAATTCTATGTTTGGGACTAATCATAGACCCCGCGAAAAACGCAATACTCAAATGACAATCAAAAAAGAGATGAATGGGTTGAGGTAGATCGCTCAAATCTTCATTCAACAGGAATGCCGAAATATGTTCAGGAATTTCCTGTTTCCAGTACGAGTTATCTTTAGGCAAACGCCTATCAAAAAACTGGCGTAAATCAAGATGCGCCGCTTGAAGATCATGGGGTCTGCGTGCGAACTGCGCAAAACTTTGAATGGAAATTTCGCTATGATTTGAGGACTTTGGAACAATTAGTTTTTCCTCATGTATCATCTCAGTCAAAGCATCTTTATCAAACGAATGACGTTCCTGCTCAAAAAGTTTCCACGCGAGGTCATCATAAATGATGTTAGTCACCGTTTGGTCAATCGGCTGTAGTCCAGCTAATTTAAGAAGTGGTTCCATTTCCCTTGTTAAATCAGTGAGATTCTTTCCGAGGATGAACCGAACAGTGTTTAAAAAGACGCGGAGTTCTTCTTCTGATATTGAGAGGTGATCTGCCAGTTTTGAACGAGCTTTACCCGCTGTCGATCTCTGTCCGTTCTGATAAAAAGTTGAACGAATCATTTCCTCATGGAAATGCTTAGCGAGTGCATCTCGATGATCCCAATGCCAGTTAGAAAAAATGTACAATCGGAAAGCATCTGTACACAATTCTCCTGAAAGACTCACATACGCGTCATACAAACGTTTCAGCATTGAAGACTTGCTATTGATAAAACCCGGGTCAATCAAGTTTTCATAGGTGAATGCATTGCTAGGAGCCATATGATACTTACACTGAAATAGATCCTTAACGATTCGTTTACCTGTTAGTCGTTCCATTATTGGTTCACAGTAGGAAACGACAACATCGTCAACAAAGGAAACGTGATCGCTGTCCAGGGTGACAGATTCGACATGATCATTAATTCTTAGCTCAAGTAGCTTTAACCAGAAGACTCGGGCTTGGTATGCATCACCTTTTCTTCGTGCAGCAATAGCTTTTGCCATAAAAATTTCCTTTATTTAAATTGATCATTGCGCACTATCACAAATGTATCTAATTGCGTCACAAATGTCAATACATGAAATATATTCTTTATATTATATCATACAATCGCACTCTATTAATTTCAATAATTGATTGTTTTAAAATAGAATATATAGAAAAATTTATTTGATATTCATATAAATAGTGGGCAATTTTTAACGACATTTTCAATCTTATTTGTCCATTTTTCAGCCTACAGCCCCCACAGAGATGATAGTGCTTCAGCGACTTCTCTTCCTTTTTGTTCGATGC
>JAPPMR010000871.1 GCA_028818995.1 Candidatus Poribacteria bacterium
GAAACTGCCCACGCGATGCTAAGTCCATCAAACGTACTTGTCCCGCGCCCAACTTCATCCAGAATAACAAGGCTTTTACGAGTGGCATTGTTGAGGATATTCGCTGTCTCGTTCATCTCCACAAGGAAAGTACTCTGTCCCATCACAAGATTGTCCGATGCGCCAACACGAGTGAATATCCTATCAACCAATCCAATTTTCGCGGCAGATGCTGGCACAAAACACCCTATCTGTGACATCAAGACAATAAGTGCAGTCTGACGCAAATAGGTGCTTTTCCCGCTCATATTCGGTCCCGTGATGATGTGGAGTTGTTCATCACCACAGTTAAGCATCGTATCGTTCGGCACAAAACCTTCTTGGATAAATATCTGTTCTACTACCGGATGCCGACCATCTCGGATAATAATCTCCTCACTGTTCTCCACAGTCGGTTTTACATAGTTGTATCTTGATGCACAATATGCAAAGTTTGCGATGACATCAACCATTGCAATCACTGCCGAGATTTTCTGTATTTCCTCTGTAGATTTTGCCACCTCGTCCCTAATCTCACAAAACAGTTCGTATTCAAGCGTTTGTATTCGATCTTCCGCATTTAAAACTTTCGCTTCCTGCTCCTTAAGTTCAGGCGTAATAAATCTTTCAGAGTTTCGCAAGGTCTGTTTCCTGATATAATGCTCAGGCACCATGTTGAGATTCGGCTTCGTCACTTCAATGTAGTATCCAAATACCTGATTGAAACTGATCTTAAGGGACGCTATCCCGCTGCGTTTTCGCTCCTCTTCTTGCAGCGCAGCCATCCATTCTCTACCTTGCCCCACAATCTGCCGAAGTTCATCAAGTTCAGCGTTATACCCATCACTAATCACATCGCCCTCACGAATTGTCGCAGGCGGGTTCGGATGAATCCCACGTTCAATCAATTCCGCCAACGCAGCCATCGGATTCAATTCCGCATTCAGAGAAGTCAAGAGCGATGTCTGACAATTTTGCAGTTGTTCCTTAACAGCAGGAATAAGACGAAGAGAATCCTTGAGTGAATGTAAGTCGCGCCCGTTCACTGAACCGAGACTGATGCGAGTGATGAGACGTTCTATATCGGACATCTGCTCAAGTGCTTCCCGCAACTCCTCTTGTTGATTTATCTCTGTTTTAAGTTCGTCAACTGCGTCAAGTCGTTCTATAATTCCACCTTCATCTAACAACGGCTGCAACAGACACTGTCGCAGCTTTCTACCCCCCATAGATGTCACTGTTTGGTCAAGCACTTCAAGTAACGTGCCTTTAGTAGAACCATCGCGAATAGATGCTGTTAACTCAAGATTACGTTGCGTATCTGCATCCAGTACCATAAAATCCGAAAGCGTGTAGGTATGCAGAGAAAGGATATGTTCAACTTCCTGTTTCTGTGTTTCATGGAGATAATAGATGAGTGCACCCGCAGCACAGATAGCGGCAGGAAGATGTTCGCATCCAAATCCATCAAGCGAAATCGTCTTGAAATGTTGAAGCAGTTCTGTCCGAGCAGTATCAAAATCAAAACGCCAGTCAGGAAGTAAATTGACAACCGCTTTCAGTTCAACTTTGATCTGCTCAAACATCTTTTCATCTTCAAAAGACTCTGAAAAAAGACATTCTTTGGGTGAAAATCGGTGTATTTCTGCCCAGAGTCGCGAGAAATCTGTGAGTTCAGTTACTTGAAATTCACCTGTAGAGAGATCCGCAACAGCAATGCCATAAACATCTTTTTGATGATAAATTGAGATCAGATAATTATTCGTTTTATGCTCAAGTGCTTTTGGATCAGTGACAGTCCCAGGCGTAACAATTCGGACAACATCGCGTTTGACAAGGCGATTTTCATCGCGCGCAACTTTGGCATCTTCAGTCTGATCCAAAATTGCAACTTTGTGTCCAGCCGTAACTAATTTGTAGAGATAGGAGTCAAGTGCGTGGTGCGGGATTCCAGCCATTGGTGGCGGGGGTGTTTTTTGATTTTTATGGCTTCGGGATGTCAGGGCAATTTCAAGCAGACGTGAAATTAACTCAGCGTCTTCATAGAAGGCTTCATAGAAATCACCGACCCGACAGAGGAGAATCGCATCTTCATGCTGTTTTTTCACCTGTTTGTAAAGTTCCATCATGGAAAGTTCTGACTTTTTTGTTTGTTGCATGTTGATGTTCCTCTATAATTCTGTGAATGGTCTTTACAGAAAAATTTATTCTTAATACCTTACCACAGACTGTGTCGTATGTCAAATTTTTTGCAGTAATGTATAACAATTCTCTCTTGCTATTTTTTGTTGTATCATATATTATTAAAGAACATGGCAGAGATCGAAACCGGTATCAGAATATTACAAGGAGAACACGATCATGGCAGGAAAACTGAAAGTTGCAGCTGTCGGTTGTGGAGGGATCGGATTACTACATCAACGAGGATACCTCCAACATCAAGGGGCAGAATTGGTAGCAGTATGCGATATTGATACTGCCAAAGCGCAAGCACGGGCAGAAGAACTCGGTATTGCCAAGTGGTATCCGTCCATTAAAGAAATGCTCGCGAACGAAGAGTGTGATTTGGTCGACGTTGTGACCGCTGACCATTTACACTTTGAACCTGTGATGGAATGTCTTGATGCTGGAAAACATGTTATTTCTGAAAAACCGCTGTCGCTTGAGATTGACGAAGCGGAACAAATGGTTGCAAAAGCAGATGAGAAAGGGGTACACCTGGCGATAGACTATAACCGAAGGTTCGCCCCCGGTTATGTGCAGGCACGGAAATGGTTTGACGCTGGTGCTATCGGACAGACTTATTATTTGGATATGAAATTGTCACAAGGGGGACCCGCCTCAACATGGAAAGGTGAGTATTACCTTCTCTACGAGTTACAAACGCACGCCCTTGACCTGCTACGGTGGTTCGGCGGGGAAATTGTGGCTGTATCCGCTGAAATGGCAAAGCCAAGAAAACACGAGGCACGTGAAGGCGAGGATGCCTGCTATACAAGCATGGCTATCTCAGTGCGATATGAGACAGAAATAGTCGCTACCTTGTTAGCGAGTTGGGATAGCGATTTTATTCATCCGATTGAACGACTGGAAATTTGCGGAGCCGCTGGAGAAATCGCTGTTGATAATGTCCTGAGTAAAGCAACACTGATGAAACGCGATAATCAAGTCGTTGAGGAATATCGCCCCTCCATTTTTCGAATGGAGCAGCTTGCATTTGATGGCACTTTTGCCCTGCGTATGGCCGCGCTGGTGGATGATTTACTCAATGATCGCCTACCCGAACCGACAGGACGAGATGGATTACAAGCAATGCGAATCACAGAAGCCATCGTAGAATCATGGAAAGAAAAACGAGAAGTCGCAGTTAAAATCGATTAATTAACAACACGTGGACTGTTTTTATATGCAAGGAGGAATGAATCATGAAACCCCGTCCGTCCTTTTTAAGAAAAACTCGTCATGTATCCCTAAATAGTTCTTTATATTCAACATTGTGTTCTTTTTTAGTCCTGCTTATTTTCGCACTTCTATCAATTAATTGCGGTCCAGTACCACAAGGGGAACTATATATCCCTGAAACGGAAAACACCACTGCAGAAGATACAACGACAACGCAATCTACACAAAGCGAAGCAAAATTACCGGAATCCGCTAATGTCGATTTGAAGAAGCATGCTTACATCAGAAACGCTTTCAAACAACGCCCGCGCGTCACCAGCAGAAATGCGCTTGATGATTTTCAAACCACGACACGTAGGACAGTGCGGCATAGTGCCGTAATTGCTAACTGCTCGTTTGATGTGCTGAAGGCGTTTATCGCAAATGGATGGACTCCTATTGTCATGGTTGAATTTCAAGGACGAACCCCAGAAATTTTGCCGTTGTCCGAATACAATGATCAATCAAGCATGGTATCTCTTCAGGATCCTACTAATCTCACCAAACGCAGATTAGCCTACAAGGATTTTGAGGAATCTTGGAAGAAGAATTCGCGGAACAAATGTGTTCTAATCACACCCCAAAAACTTTCGGAAACAGACGTTCAGAAAGTGTTAGGAGAATATTTACCTCCAGACGCGTTCCAACAAATTAGCATGAGAAGCCGCTGATACCACATAAACCCGATTTGTTCGGCAATTCCTGTTTTCATAAGGACGGTAGGTGCGCTTTCTAAACGTACCTTATGCGTCAATTTAAAAACATGCATCTTGTTAGATGACTTTGTAAACCCGATTTAGTCATACACCTTTCGCACCACTGGTCCTAAGATATGATTGACCTTAGCCTCGGAGAGGCGAAAGGTGTATAGGAAACGTTGATCCCGCCAATAGCAAGCCCCAGAGGGGCGAAAGGTGTATCAGATACACAAACGTTACCCACTAAAATTAACGCTTATGGTGCGGTTTCCTAAACGTACCAAGTATGGATATGGAATTACCTAATTTATTTTTTTCATCAGAGTCCGTAGGTTGGGTAGAGCGGTGAATGAACAAGAACCCTTCAGTCTACCAAGAAAAGTCTGCTTTTCAATGACACATTCATCAGAATACATATAGCGAAACCCAACAATACAGAACCGGCTGCCTGAAGATGTGTCGGGTTTCTAATTATGCGCTTATGCCAAACTAACATTTTTTTATTTCACAATAAACAAAAAGGATAATATTTTGAAAGCAATACCTTTCACAGATGTCACTATTACAGATCGTTTCTGGTCACCTCGCCAAACAACGAATTCTGAAAAAACCATCCCACATGAATTGGAACAGTGCCGAACAACTGGCAGGATTGATAACTTTGCCAAAGCTGCCGGTTTGATGGAAGGCAACTTTGAAGGCATCTTCTTTAACGACTCGGATGTCCACAAATTAGTAGAAGCAGCAGCTTATACCCTACAAACACATCCCAATCCTGAATGGGAAGCAGAACTTGACGTGGTAATTGACAAAATTGCCAAAAGCCAACAAGCAGACGGCTATCTGAATTCCTATTTTATACTCGTTGAGCCAGAAAAAAGATGGCAAAACCTCGGTATGATGCACGAGTTGTATTGTGCGGGACACCTATTTGAAGCAGGTGTCGCACACTATCAAGCAACAGGAAAACAGAATCTGCTTGACGTAGCTTGCCGATTTGCCGATCTCATTGATAATACTTTTGGGCATGGAAAACGTGATGGTTTGCCGGGGCATCAAGGGATTGAACTCGCGTTAGTGAAATTGGCGCGCGTAACAGGCGAAGCGCGTTACATGTCCCTTGCAGAATATTTCGTCACGACACGCGGGGAATCTCCACATGTTTTTGAAAAGGAATTAGAAAATCCTGACCTACCCGGTGGTCTTGGCGCGTATCAACATCACTACACGCGGGATGAAAAATATGAAGGCACATACTCACAAGCACATAAGCCATTAAAAGAACAGACAGAATGTGTAGGACATGCAGTCCGGGCGATGTATCTCTACGCTGGTGCGGCTGATATTGCGCTTGAAACGGGTGATGCCGACATTTCAAACGCCCTCAACGCACTTTGGGAAAATGTTGAAAAACGCCTGTACGTTACCGGTGGCGTAGGTCCATCTGGACACAATGAGGGATTCACACAGGATTATGAATTGCCCAATTTCTCCGCTTATGCCGAAACGTGCGCTTCAATCGGATTGATATTTTGGGCACATCGCATGTTCCTATTGAAAGGCGAGTCACGTTTTATTGATGTGCTGGAAACCGCCCTTTACAACGGCGCCCTCTCAGGTGTTTCACTTGATGGCACAGGTTTCTTCTATCAGAATCCGTTAGCGAGTCGTGGTGGAAGGGAGCGGCATGCGTGGTTCGGGTGTGCGTGTTGCCCACCGAATATCGCACGTCTGCTCGGTTCTCTTGGGCAATATATCTATGCACAATCTGAAAAAGACTTATGGATAAATCTCTACGTTGGTGGCACTGCCTCCGCGACAGTAGCAGAGGATGTCTCCCTGAAATTAACGCAAGAAACTGATTATCCGTGGTCAGGAGATGCAAAAATAACAGTTGATCCTGACAAACCTGTAAAGTTTGCATTGAATTTGCGGATACCGGATTGGTGTAACAATTTTAAGGTCGGCATCAACGGAGAATCTTACAATGCTAATGCTGTATCTAACGGATACCTATCAATTGACAGAGAATGGCAGTCTAACGACACAGTAGAATTAAATTTAGATATGCCCGTAGAACGAATTTATGCGCATCCGTATGTGAGAGATAATCTTGGACGGTCAGCACTGCGTCGTGGGCCACTGGTCTACTGTTTTGAGGATATTGACAATCCTGACGGTGCTTTTGAAACGTTATCGCTTGTTGATGATGCATCAGTTGAAACACTGTTTAACAATGAACTCCTTGGCGGCATTACGTTGCTCCGTGGCACTGGCACAGTGTTTGATGCGTCAGATTGGGAAAATAATCTCTACCTGCCGAAACCGAGTTTGAAACAGACGGATGTGACTGCAATCCCGTATTATGCGTGGTGCAACCGTGAAGTAGGACAGATGGCGGTTTGGGTTTTGTAATCTTCATTTTTGTGGCTACATCGGTAGCAACTAACGCAGCTTCCATAGCAGAATTGTGCCATCGGTTCCACTACTGGCAAGTGTCACATCATCTGGAGAAAACGCTATAGAAGCGACAACTTCCCAATGTCCTGAGAGCGTAACGAAGTGCGTTCCTGTGCGAACATCCCATAACCGCACCGTCCCGTCTGCACTTCCAGAGGCAATTATGGTACTATCGTGAGAAAATTTTAGGGATTCGATCCGATCTGCATGTCCTATGAGTGTGGCTATATGGTCTCTTGTGCTTGCATTCCATAACTGTACTGTGTTGGCCCTATTTCCAGTTGCGATTGTTTTACCATCCGGTGAAAACGCTACAGCCATGGCCGATGCACCATGGCCTGCGATTGTGCCAATGTGTCTTCCTGTCCGTGTGTCCCACAATCGCACCGTCGAATCCCAACCCGCACTGGCGAGTGTTTTGCCATCCGGTGAAAACGCAACGGATGTGACGAATCCCTTGTGTCCTTTGAGTGTGGTTCTTTGTTGTTTGGTCTGAGTATCCCACAATTGCACGCTACTGCTGCCCACAACACTGGTAGCGATTGTTTTACCATCCGATGAATACACTACGGTATTCACCATATTGGTTTGTCCAATGAGCCTTGAAATCTGTTGTCCGGTCCGGGTGTCCCACAGTCCCACTGTTCTATCCTGGCTACCAGTTGCGATTGTTTTGCCATCCGGAGCAAACGCTATAGAATAAACAGGTACAGTATGTGCATGCC
>JAPPMR010000114.1 GCA_028818995.1 Candidatus Poribacteria bacterium
CCTTTAATGAAATCTGTAACTTTACGATATACACCGCTGACCCAATCAGAATTCAGTCCGGTAACAAGAATATTACTTGCGTTTGGTGTAGATATGGAGGGTGACAATGATAAATTGAATAACTCGGATTTAGTGAAATCCAAGAACAATTCAAAACGATTCCTTGGGACCCAATTGTACAAATTTCTCAAATCCTGAGCACTGTCAATGTAAAGACTCTTTACTTTTTCGGGAAAACGCGGGGAGTTAAACACCACTGGAATTGTTCCAAAAAGCACGTTTTCATCTATTCCTTGTACGTTCACCTTAAGTTCAAACCCCGCTATTAGTGAGCCCATATCTTCAATTATTTGTTCAGGTGATCTATCTGGAGGCATATAATGGCTTACTTCTTCTTTTGCCGCTGCATGACTCGACTCTTGCAATATTTCACAGAGCGTTTTCAAATCCTCTTTGGTAAAAGCACATGCTGTAATTTGTTCCGATAACTCTGTTGTCAAGATCGCTCGGTTTTGTTGTTCCATTTCAATCCTTTACACATTATCAGCCTCGGCTATTATTCAACGAGGTAAGTGTAGATATTTGAAAGAGTATATTCTACCAACTGCAAGTTCCCAACTGGCCATTACTTCACAAACTTACTCTAAACATTCAATTAGACAATCAACGTTATCCACCTGATAATGCCATTGATGTAAGAGAGAACACTTAAAGGTTGATAAAGGTGGGAGAATTTGTTTATCTGGTGGGACTATTAGAATGGTGTTCACGTTCTAACTTGACCTGATGAAAATCAAATTCAACAAGCCTAATTATGCCGGGTTCATTGTCATACACTACACCGATGGATGCAATTGTTTCTCCGGTTCCCGAGGGGTTTTTGAATTCAATAATATCACGAATTCTCCCAGGATTTCCATCTACAACAATCCTTTCGCCAACTTTCCAATCTTTTACGCGTTGGAAGGGGATATAATTAACTGCATCAGTCATAGTTTAGACTCCTTTTTATAAGAATTGGGTTTGCCAGATAAAGAAAACGCTTAACATAAAAGTTTTGACAATGGTTAGACACCAATCCTATCACATCATTATATAGTATTGCGTTTCAAATATCAAATTAAATTCCAAGCTTGTTTCGCATGGTAACTCTATCAAATGTGGATAGAATTGGTGTGCAATCTACGATTCCGTATTGTGGTCAAGGTCGAGGGCGATGAAACGAAATCCGGTGGGTTTGAGTTTTTCAACGAGTGCGGTTCGCAGCTCAAGGACACGCGCAAACTCAGATTCGGGTACCTGTATTCTTAAAACGGGTTTATGGTCAAATAACGTAGCACTTTCAATATTGAATTCTTCAATAAGTTGTTCCGCTTGTTCCAAAGCAGAAAGTTGAGGATACGTTTCCATATTATGTGCGTTTTCTCCAATCGCTGCCCGACATAAATCCGCCATCAACGAACACCATTTGTCCGGTAACAAAATCGGAAGCGTTAGATGCAAAGAAGATCGTCAAACCTGCCAAATCTTCTGGTTCTCCCCAGCGGTATGCGGGTGTGCGGTTGAGAATCCATTCGTTTCGGCTATCTTCCCGCGCAGGTGCAGTCATTTCTGTTCGGATAAAGCCCGGTGCAATCCCGTTGACCTGTATATTATGCTCTGCCCATTCTACTGCAAGCAGCTTCGTAAGCTGTAAGAGACCACCTTTGGCAGCAGTATATGCTACGCTTGTCGGAAGACCTATTGCTGATGTAAGGGATAGCGTATTGATGACCTTACCGCCACCCTGTTTTTCCATGACTTTACCGCAGGCTTTCGCGAGGAAGAACGCTCCCTTCAAGTTAACATCCGTGACGAAGTCCCAATCTTCTTCGCTGAATTCCAATGCAGGGTTTCGGATATTAACACCCGCATTGTTAACCAGCACATCAAGTCTGCCAAAGGTTTTGACGGTTTGTGCAACGAGCGAGTCAATTTCTTGCAGATTACCGACATCTGCCTGAATTGGAAGGACAGTGCTACCGGTTTCATCAGCAATTTGTTCAGCAACGGGAGTAAGTGTTGCAATCTCTCTCCCAGCGATGACGAGTTCGGAACCGGCACCTGCAAGCCCTTCAGCCATCGCTCTACCGATGCCACGGCTTGCGCCGCTTACAAGGCTTACTTTGCCATCTAATCGAAAGTGCTGGATAGTATCTGAAGCAGATTTTTGATTCATGCCTTTATTCCATTACAACGGTTCATAGGTGTCTATTGTTGATTTCTTTAGTAAATTGACAGTTGTGGTGCGGTTAGGAAACCGCACCTACAGGGGTTGGAAACCCACTAAGTTGACAACTATGTCTATTTATTTAACTCCATCAATTCATCCGCACCAACAGCTCTAATTTCTCCGTTATGTTCAATAGAAAGGGATTCAAGTAAATATGCCCCAGGGGAAAGTCTTAGATCAATCTCAAGCGCAACGACATAGATTCTTGCGTTTTTTACGTTCTTCTCACGTATCGTGTCAAGAATCTTTTGTGTGTCCGTTTCAATGTTAGGACCTTTAGTCGGAAGCCCATCGGTTACCAAAACTACGACAGAAGCATCAAGCTTTAAAGCTTTTTCAAGCGCGGCAAGGATATTTGTGTGCAAATTATTCTGAATGCTTTGAGGTGTGAAAGTGTCAAGGTACCACAAAGCACGTTTTATGTTCATTTCGTCAGCCGGTAGCAGTTTCTCACTCATCAGTCTTGCAGTAAGGGAAAAAGGCACAATATTGAAAGTATCCTCGCTTCCAAGCATTAAAACCGAATCTTTGACAGCATTGAGAGCTAATTCCAATTTGTTAAGACCAGCAGCTTTCATACTGGCAGAGATATCAAGACAGTAAACGACATCTTGCGGACCGTCAAGATCGTTGAGAAATTTGATAATACCGAGCGGGTCTTTACTACCGGAACGTCCGCCGCCTTCAAGGAGTCCACCTCCGCCACCTCCTTGAGAAACACCACGGTATTTACCAAATCCATCTCCACGTGCGCGAACCCGACCCGTAACAAGCCCTTTGCCGTCGGTACGTCCGGGTTGTGAAACAAGGCGGCTCAGGTTTGAAGCTTCTGCCTCCCTTAATTTCGCATCTGTCATCAAGTCTGGCACTAATTCGTTTACAGGTGCTTGGTTAACTTCAACATCATGAATAACAATTCTCTCGCTCAGTTTAACAACTTCATCGCGCTCATTCTTAGCGGTATCAATTTTCTTTTTTTCCGCGTCTTTTGCGAGTTTTTGGTTTGGATCAAGACGTTTTTTACTCAGAGGTGGTTTTGGCCTAATTCTACGTTCTAACAAAGGATCCGCCTCTTTAAAAAAGTCAAAAGCGAGCGCGTCTGTTTGGTCTTTCGCAACCGGTCCCAATGGTAAGAAAAGATAAACTATAGCGACAGCCATGTGAAAAATAAGCGATAGCAAAATTATTGAACGCATCCGAGCCCTACGATGTTCTTTTTTGACATATCGATCTCTCATTTCTTCTAACATTTTGGTTTCCTCCTAATGGTATTCGTAAAATTTTAATTTTTATTTAACGAAAGTCTTTCAAAGGCTTCAATCCACTGGTTGCCTTCGGGTGTCAGTTCATAGTATGTATGGTTTCGATGTTTTATCCATTTTCCTTTGACGATATTTTTTCTGTAATGTATGATACGTCCTTCTACGCGCTTCAAGCCACCAAGTTCTCTTAATTTCCGATGCCGTTGCTGCATCTCTTCAAGTGGAATTCTTAAAGTTTCCGAAACGACTTTTGAATAGTCCATCCCTAATTCTTGATGATGCTTCAGTATAAAGTAATCCGTTTCATCTAATTCCGAGACTTCAGCTGGAATATCTTGTGACGTATCAGGGATTTGGGATTTATGTATCTCATCCCACGACACATCAAGTAGCCTCTCTGTTCTCAAACTGGGAACTGCTGAACATGATGAATCGTGGACAGTAATAGTGCCATCCTCCTTGAAATAGCCGATAATCTGGTTATCTTCTTCGGGTGCGCAACACTTAGCAATTTTATATGTGAGTTCATCTACCATGTGTCTGACATCCAAAAAACTTAACCGAATAAGTTAGAAATCTCAGATTCGCGATAATGCCCGATAGCCAATGTCGGTCCGCCAGTGTGCATCATCAAAATGTATAGCATCAACACCACGATATGCCTGCTCTATAGCCGATTTTAAGTCGTCTGCCAATGCCGTAACACCTAATACACGACCACCCGCTGTAACAACGTTCTCGCCATCCTGTTTTGTTCCTGCATGAAAGACGGTAACACCATCAATTGATGATGCATCTGTCAAACCGGTAATAGTTTTCCCCGTTTGATACGGGTTTGGGTATCCTCCAGATGCCATGACAACGCATGCTGCTGCTTCAGCGTGCCATTCCACATCGGCATGTTGGTCAAGCGTTCCATCAATGCATGCCATCATCAACGGCACAAGATCGCTTTTGAGGCGCGGCAACAAGACTTGCGTCTCAGGGTCTCCGAAACGACAGTTGAACTCCAATACCTTCGGACCTGCATCTGTAATCATTAGCCCAACATATAACACGCCCTTAAATGGACATCCAATGTTTGCCATACCGTTGACAGTCGGATAAACAACGCGTTCTATCACATAGTCATGAAGTTTAGGTGTCATAACAGGTGCGGGGGAGTATGCTCCCATTCCACCAGTATTTTTACCCGTATCCCCGTCGTGCGACATCTTGTGATCCTGCGAACTGACAAACGGCAAGCAATAAGAGCCATCAACAAGGACAGTAAAAGAGGCTTCTTCACCGATTAACTCTTCTTCAATAACAACACTATTTCCTGCGTCTCCAAACGCCTTATCTACTAAAATCGTCTTGACAGCCTGCGTTGCTTCATCAATTGTCCGACCTGGGATGACACCCTTTCCTGCCGCTAACCCATCTGCTTTGACGAAAACTGATGTATTGTTAGTTCTGATATAGTCGATTGCTTCATCTGCATCTACAAACGTGCGATATAACGCAGTGGGGATGTCGTTTTCTACCATTAACTGTTTGGCAAAATCCTTGCTACCTTCAAGTTGTGCAGCTTGTTTATCGGGTCCAAACGCTTTCAAGCCGCGTTCATGAAACACATCCACGATACCTGCTGCTAAAGGGTTTTCAGGACCGACAATTGTTAAGTCAATGTTAGTGGATTCTGCCCAATCCGCGAGTTCAGCAAAATTATCGGGCATTGGAATTGGCTCTGCAATTTGGGCGATCCCTGCGTTCCCGGGTGCACAGTAGATTTTCTCAACGAGTGGGCTTTGCGCAATTTTCCAAACAAGAGTATGTTCACGACCTCCCTGCCCGATCACCAGAATTTTCAATGTGATGTCCTTTTAGTATGTATATTTTCAGTCCTAAAATATAGATTGGAAATCCGTTCTTCTCTTCTACCTAAAACCATATTCTAACATGGTTTTGTCAACTATTCAACCAAAAAGTTCGTTAGAAGGGTCAAATTTTGAGCCGGTATTCTTTGAACTGAGCACACTACATCGCCCAGAGCTATTCAGTTTTCAGGTTTTCTGAACACTTTGGACATGGTCGCGAGCTGGAGCTCGCTCCAACAGAAAGAGGTTTTAGATAAAAGGTAAAAATTATTGGAGAATTGAATGGATCTGCTACATTACTTCTACTGTATTGTCAAATTTCAAGACCTTGTGCTACAATAATGGGTAATAAGAGAAAAGCACTTTTTATTGGAGGACTATATGAAAATTGATAAGATTGAGTCGTTTTTCATTGGAAACGGTTATGTAGTCAGAATTCATACCGATACCGGACTAAGTGGAATCGGGCAGACAGCGTGTTGGGGCTATCCTGAAGCAGTTGAGAAGATTGTGAATACCTTTGAGAAATATCTCATTGGTCAGAATCCCTTACGTATTGAACATCATTGGCAATATCTCTACCGTATGGGTCCATTTAAGGGAACTGCGCTGAGTGGGGCTATCAGTGCAGTTGACATCGCTTTGTGGGACATTAAAGGCAAACATTTCGGTGTCCCAATTTGGGAATTGCTGGGTGGAAACTGTCGGGATAAAATTCGATTGCACCTTCTTGGTGGTGGCGGCACACCGGAAACAATGTTTGAAGCAGCAAAGTCTGCAGTAGAGGAAGGCTTTACGGCACTGAAGTTTGATCCGTTGGTTGGGAATTTTCAGGATATGGCGTTAGATCGGCTTGTGAACACAGCGCGAGACCTCGTTGCTGCAGCAAGGGAAGGTGGCGGACCTGACCTTGATCTAATTGTTGAGGTGCATCGAAAATTAACACCGATGAACAGTATCGTATTAGAGTCAGCATTAGCACCGTTCAATCTCTATTTCATTGAAGACCCGATTCAGATAGATACTATCACAACACAAGCGGAATTAGCGAAACGGATGACAACACCTCTCGCTTTAGGTGAACGCAATGTAAGCATCTGGGAGTTCCGTGAACTCTTGGAGGTAGGCGGACCGCAATATGTGAGTCCGGATGTAGGTTTAGCAGGAGGTTTAACACACTGCAAAAAGATTGCTGCGATTGCAGAGGCGTATCACAGCGCAGTTGTTACGCATAACTTTCTTGGTCCCCTGATAACTGCCGCATCGCTTCATTTAGATGCAAGCATACCGAACTTTATCACACAAGAATATACGAAAGGTGATGAATCTGATCGTTTTGCGGTCTATAAAGTGGCATATCAGAGAGAAGGAGGTTACATTCCGATTCCTGAGGTGCCAGGTTTAGGTGTTGAACTTGACGATAGTTTAATTGAAGCAACGCCATTTCAACCGATGAATACGGGCTCTACGCCTTTGCGTGAAGACGGTTCTGTGGCTTATGCAGTTTAATATTCGTAAGTCTATTTAATTTTAACTTTTTAGAGATTTGGAAAAAAGTCGCGATCTGGAGCTCGCTCCTACAGTAAGAATTTGGAACTAAAGAACCTTATAATACAGGTGATCAGACAGAGTGGGTTGACGTAGGGGGCCCCAAAGAACTTGCGAGGAGAGAAAAATGAATGCTGATGAAAAATATCTATTTGATCTGAACGGTTATCTCATTATAAAAAATGTGTTGACACCTGAAGAAGTCGCATTAGCAAATGAGGCAATTGACAAGCATAGTGAAAGTTTGAACATACGTCCGCGTGAACAAACACTTGATGGTGGCTCAGTAGAATTAAAAGGGGAACACGGTAGAGGTGAACTCGGTGGAATGCTCGGGTGGGAGGAACCGTGGTGCAATCCATTTCGGCACATGTTAGCACATCCTACCCTTATCCCA
>JAPPMR010000697.1 GCA_028818995.1 Candidatus Poribacteria bacterium
CTAAGGATACCAGATTTTAGATCAACTATCAAGATAATTGTGACAGACTACTAGGCCTCCTAAAATATATCTGTGTTTTCGCGCAGTATCCATGGTGCTTTTGTACTCAACAATGGGAAAAATCCATCTCGCGTAATCAAAAAGTATCCTAAATGAAAGTAACGAAAGATAGAAGACATACACATACGCTGCATTTTGCAGAATCCCTGAAAATCGATTATTTATCAAATCAGAGAACTTAAATGCTATCGAAAATGCGAAAGGGAAACATCCACAGGGAAGGAGCAGGTCATAAATGCTGTGTCTGTGGAAGAACAGGCGGCGCGTCTCTCTTTTTTTAACGAAATCCATAACAATACGGTATACGCCCTTAACCCAGATGGAATTTAGACCTGAAACAAGGATATAACTTTCATTTGGCGTAGATATGGAGGGAGACAGTGATAAATTGAAAATCTCAGGTTTGCTGAAATCTAACAACAATTCAAAGCGATTTCTCGGATACCAATCGTATAAATTTCTTAAATCCATCTCACTATTGATGTAAAGACGCTTAACCCTATCTGGGAAACGAGGGGAGTTAAACACATCTGAAATTGTTCCATAAACCCTTTCATCATCCATCCCCTGCACAGTCACCTTTAATTCAAACCCTGATAGCAATGAGGCTTTATCTGCGAGGATTTGTTCAGGTGGTCGATCAAGAGGTGTATAATGGTTTATTTCTTCTTCCGCCGCTTTGTAACTTGACTCTTGTAGCATTTCACACAGCGTTTTCAAATCTGACTTTGAAAAAACACAAGCGGTAATTGGTTGAGATGACTCTGTCGTCAGTATCGCCTGATTTTGTTGTTCCATTCCAATTTCTCATGTATTATGATGAAGTGAGGAACTAATACTACTCTCCACAGAGGGTTCCCTCCAACCCATCTTTAAATAGCTGCTCAGGGCAGTTGTTTTTTCTGAACAGTCGATGGAAAATGTTAACGTTCAAGACTGAGCTGGTGGCGATCATATTCGACAAGTCTAATAACACCTGGTTCATTATCGTACACCACACCGATGGATGCAATCGCTTCTCCGGAACCTGAAGGGTTCTCAAATTGGAGAATATCACGGATTTGTCCAGGATTCCCGTCTACGGTGATCCTATCGCCAACTTTCCAATCCTTCACACGTTGGAAGGGGATATAACTTACTGCATTAGCCATTGTTTGAGTTTCCTTTTCAAAATTAGGTTGTCAGGTGAATTCTCAGGTTCATTGAGTCCCACCAGTATCAGCTGCCGCCAAACAGATTCCAATGAGCATCAAAGCTAAAAAACCTAAAAAAAAGATTCCAGGGACAAAAGTCTCAACGACAGAAAGTTTCCAATAACTTCTGAAGTCTTTTCCTTCGTTGAGTAAACTCCATTCGCGTTTGAAAAAAGGGTACGCAAGTTTTTCCTCTAATTCATGCAATGCATTAAATTTACCGGTGTTGAGTTGGCGATAGGAACGGATGACTACATACCACGCCGTTGTTAAAAACATACCGAATAGCCCAAAACCTACCATGAGCCATCTAAGTGGAACACCATTTTTATGCTGTAAGAAAGCAGAAAAAATTACTGCTAACCCAGATAAAACCAACATATAAAAACGGTTTGCAGTGCCTCGCTGCTTGCTAATACTATCGGCGAGTCCCGCGTGGAGTTTGTAGATTTCTAACAATTCCTGTTTTTCACCCATGTTTATGCTAACTCCCGGATGGCAGAAACGATGCTCTCTGTATTCCAACCGACGATTTTATCCGCGGCATTCTTTACTTTCACAGATGTTCTTTGGCTACCCCACGGTTCAATAGCAAGAATCGGTTTGGTTGTCAAGAATTCAGTTTGAGCGATTTGAATTTCTTTGTCAATCCATTTGCTATAACTTGAGTAAATTCCTGCTAATATTAATACGACACTGCAAGGACTTACTTTTTTCTTTATCGCTGCATAAAGAGCTTTGTCGGTTCCGCTAGTATGTAGTGGATCGTCTTTGGGTATAGAATAGTTGTTATACCGGAAATATGGCCTTGCTTTAAGCAGCCTGACAAGATTTTTATACGCATCACTGTAGGTCCAAGAATGGCTAATAAAAAGGTTATAGGTTTTCACGCGACCCCCTTCCAACAGAAAGTAGTTTTGTTACACATCTAATTTGTATCAGGTTATTATAACACGTTAAATTTAAAGGGTCAAATCAATTTCCCAAAGAGGGTGTGTAAAGTTTTGTTCAAACTCAAATGCTGGGTTTCACTGATTTTACAGTGTATTAAGTGCGTTTGAACGCTCGCGTGTTTTCTGTGGGAAAGCGTTGATTTTCGAGTTTCATTTAACCCAATCTACAGGAGGCTAAACTGGGTCGCTACATTTTGTGATCTCTGAAAGTGGCACCTCATACCTTACCTCTGTAATCTGTCGTACGGCACTTATCTGGTTCGCAGGGTTCTGAAGAATGTAGGATTTCGGTTGTGTTGTTGCAGCGTTGAGGACAACATAGAGAAAGTAATCGTCCTTGAGTTGCTTGGCTCTGAACCATTCATTGGAAGTGAGAACGACAGGTGCACGATCTGATCGGGCTTTCACTTCAATACATCGAATTTTTCCATCTGGAGTTTTTGAACGTAGATCGAAACCGAGATTTTCTGCTGAGACATCTGTCACGGTAAAACCTTGTGTCTCTTCATGATGAATGGCACACTTCATGCCAATCTGTTCAATTTCCGATTTGTTGTATGGTTGAGTATCTGTATCATCAACCTCAGTAGCAGGTATGATGCGAATTGCCCCAGCAAAGGTCGGTGGTTTTCTGGCGAGCGTCACCTCTTGCCGACATGTTTCTTCTAATCTTTCTTTTTCTTCCTCATAGTGACGCTTCTGTTCCGTCTTGTTTTGGGTAACTAATCTGACATCTTCGCCCTTTTCACTACGCGCCCCAAGTTCAAGCAGTTCACGATCCAATTTAAGGATGAGTTGATCTAATGAAGCGATACCGTATTTTCTTTTGATGTTCACTTGTCGTTCCCGTTCTTTAGTAAGTTCTTGCTTATATTGCTCTAAGTGAATGCGCACTTGTGTTCCAAATTTTTCTTCAAGTTCTTGTATCTCTATCGGTCCTCGGACTTGCCCAGCTTCTACTTCTCGGAAATCCCAGATAAGCACTGGGTTAACTTTTTCTACAGTGTCCGAACCATCACGGAGATAAAACGCAAAGAGACGTTTTCCTGTTACATTCTCCGCTCCATCTCGAATTTCACCTTCATAGAATACAATAACCCCCTTATATATGCCATCTGGATCTTCAAAGCAGGCACCCGTTTTGAGAGCTTCGGCGTAAGTTTGTTCGGCATATCGCACGGTTGCTTCAAAAAGTGGATGACCGAAAGAAATGAATTCAGCTGTTGGATCTATAGATGCATGCGCTTTATCAAATGTTACTTTTGGGTAACTTCCGCTTGTCAACGCCGGATACATCTGCCTGAACTGCAAGTCTTGGCTGATTTTCGCTATTTGGGAAGGCACACGTTCAATTTTAAATAAACCATCTTGGCGTTTATGAAGAGTGCGATTGAGAGTTTCAAAAGTTTTTCGGAAAAACTCACGTGTATATTCAGGGATAAGTCCGTGTTCGCGCGCCTGTTGCTGGAGCTCATTTACTTGAGGGAGGTTGATATAAGGCGAGACAAGCGTATCCTCGTTGAAATTCTTAAAGAAGTTTAACTGTTCAGAATCAAGGGTGGTGTCAATTTCCTCAAGAAGTTGGGCATGGTTACGTGTGCTTGCAGCAGCTTCAAGCATGAGTTGTGCCAAATTCCTCTTGGGAAAAAGTTCTCCAATAACATCATAGACGCGATCTCTGCCGAGCGCATCTCGGATGGTATCAAGTTTTTCAAAGAGACGGTTAAAAACAGCCCCTTCCCGAGTATCGGACGCTACAAGGTTGATAACATGAACCTCGTTTTTTTGTCCGTAGCGATGAATTCGTCCCATTCGCTGTTCCAATCGATTTGGGTTCCACGGTAAATCGTAGTTAATCATGAGATGACAAAATTGTAAGTTGATACCCTCCCCAGCTGCTTCAGTAGCAAGTAGAAGTTGCGTTTTGTTTCTAAACGTTTCTTGTGCCTCAATTCGTCTCTCGTGGGGCATTTTTCCATGAATTACCGATACGGAATATCCCCACGCTGTTACCTTCTGCTCTAAGTAATCAAGCGTATCGAAATATTCAGTAAAGATCAGAATCTTCTCATTAGGATGATTGGCATTTAGTTCATCAAGTGCTTTTTTGAGTTCCTGTAACTTGAGTTCATTTTCACTGTCAATAATTTGTTGTGCATCGTGCTCAAGGTGTTTAAGCGTTTCAATTTCATCTCTTAGCTCCTCTATGTTTTCGGCAACAGAAAGTACCTCCCACTGTTCTTCGCGCTTCCAGCGTTCAGATTCACTGAGGTCTTCTATTTCGTCACGCTGCTGCTCTGTAGGCATTATATCCGTTTGGAGGGTAGCACTCCGAAGTAATTCTGTGAGTCGATGCTTTCGGCGTTGGAGGGAAACGTGTAGCGCGTATGTGCTGGAGGCAAGTCGCCGCTGCAAAATAACGAGAGCGAATGCAACGTTGTTTCGTTTCTGTGAATTTTCAGAAAATCGGTTGTATTGCTCACGAATGTATTCAGAAAGTGCGTTATAGAGTTTCATTTCGATTTCAGATTCTGAACCGAGGCGAAACGGTTTGGTCTGGACGTGGCGTGGTAAGAAAAGAGGTTTGCCTTCAAAGTCTTTAAGGTCTTCCTTTACTCGCCGGATGAAGAGGGGATTATCCTTCCTTTTAATGGATTCTTGAACTTGGGTTGGATCTGCAAAGAAACCAGACTCAAGTAAGTCGAGCAAAAGTCGAAAGTTTTCAGAATCGCCCCTATGCGGTGTCGCTGTAAGAAAAAGAAGGTGTGTTGTGCAGTTAGAGAGACATTCGCCTAACTGGTATCTTTTAGTTTTTTCAATTTTATCGCCGTACTGATAAGCTGCCATTTTATGCGCTTCATCAACAATAATCAGGTCGAAATGGGTATTAACGATTGCTCCTCGGATTTCATCCTGTCGAGCAAAATCCATAGAGGTAATCAGTTGTTGTTCGCGATGCCAAATGTTCTCATGTTGGTGGGCATTAACGAGAGGGCGCGTGACATGGGTAAAATTCTCTTCAAATCGTGTTTTCATCTCTTCTGTCCACTGCATGGTTAGGTGGCCAGGAGCAACAATCAAGATACGCTTTACCTGATTACGAAGCTTGAGTTCTTTTAAAATGAGACCTGCCATGATTGTTTTGCCCGCCCCCGGGTCATCAGCGATAAGGAATCGAATGCGTGTCTGTTTAAGCACTTGCCATACAGCTTCGATCTGATGCGGTAACGGATCAACTTTAGAAATACTAATAGCCAAGGTAGGATCGTAGAGAGCCGCATAGCGGTAGCGTTTTGCTTCAAGACCAAGAAAAGCATGGCGTGCATTACCAGTAAAATCAATTTGTACTGAGACAACACGCAATTCATTTGCTGTAGCCTCAGTGATTTCCTCGATGATAATCGTTTGCGAATTCGCCAACTTTCCGACAACATGAAAACCACCATCAGATAGTGGTTGATAAGCCATAATTTGAACAGGTTCGGACCACTGAGATCCTTCAACTATTGTTCCGACAGTTATTTCTGAATTCATGATTTTCTCCATTGCAGCCGTAAACTGTTTAGCACAACCGACACACTACTAAACGCCATTGCAAACGCTGCGAGCATCGGGTGGAGTTCTCGGAACATTGTCGGCACGAAAGATAGTGGGTAAAGTGCGCCTGCTGCGATAGGAATTAAAAGCACGTTGTAGAAGAACGCCCAGAACAGGTTCTGTTTAATCGTACGCATCGTTGAACGGCTCAATCGAATTGCATCGGGAAGTCCACGCAAATCGCTGTGCATGAGCGTCACGTGTGCTGTCTCTCTGGCAATATCGGTGCCTGTGCCGAGTGAGATTCCGATATCGGCTTGTGCCAATGCGGGGGTATCGTTAATGCCATCGCCTACCATCGCGACGAGTCCACCATTTTGCGCCTGTAGCTTCTTAACAGCTGCCGCTTTATCTTCGGGTTTGAGTTCTGCCATGACATCGCTAATCCGTGCAGCCTTGGCGATCGTATCAGCCGTAACGCGGTTATCCCCCGTCATCATTGTTACAGTACATCCAAGTTCGTAGAGCTCCGAGACTGCAGCTTGTGCTTCGGGTTTCAACGTGTCCGCGACCGCCAAAAGCCCAACAACGTACCCATCAACAGCGACCCATAGGACAGTTTTCGCTTCAGTCTGTAGACGCGCTGCTTCTTCTTCAAATCCGTTCGTGGGAACACTGTGTTGTTGAATTAAGGGTAAATTGCCTATGATGACACTATTTTCACCCACTTGTGCAGCGATACCGTGCCCAACAACTGCCTCAAACGCACTTGGCGTAGCGATGTCCAGTCCACGTTCCTTAGCGGCTTGGACAACTGCTTTTCCGATGGGATGTTCACTGCCACGCTCCGCAGCGGCAGACAGTTGCAGGAGTTCCGATTCGTCTTTATCTGTGAAAATATCGGTAAGCGTGAGTTTGCCCTCTGTCAAGGTGCCTGTTTTATCGAGCACAATTGTGGTTAAGTCTCCAGCGCGTTCAAGTGCTTCGCCGTTTCGGAAGAGGATGCCGCGCTGCGCACCGATACCGGTTCCCATCATAACGGCGGTCGGGGTGGCAAGGCCCAACGCACAAGGGCAGGCTGTGACGAGGATTGCAACTAAACGGAGCATTGCCGGGGTGAATCCTGCTCCGATGAGAAACCACCACACAAGAAACGTCACGACGGCAATCGCGGTGACAACAGGTACAAACACATTTGTGACTGCATCGGCAGCGCGTTGGATGGGAGGTTTGCTCTGTTGCGTTGTCTGTACCAATTGGACAAGACGGGCAAGTGCCGTTTCTGCCCCTATATGTGTGGCTTCCATTGTGAGCATGCCACTCTGATTCATCGTCGCCGCGATCACAGCGTCGCCCGGTCCCTTATCTATTGGCACGCTTTCTCCGGTGAAGACGCTTTCATCAATGGCACTTGTACCGCCGCGCACCACGCCATCAACAGGGATATTTTCGCCGGGACGTACAAGAAGGACATCTCCTACGCCGATCTGTTCAATAGGAACGTGTTGTTCTTCGCCGTTTTCTAAGCGGCACGCTGTTTCGGGAAAAAGTTTCGGGAGTTTTTTGA
>JAPPMR010000431.1 GCA_028818995.1 Candidatus Poribacteria bacterium
GATCAGTTCAGCCGCTAACATCTCCTTGAGTTGTTGGAGTTTTGCTACAGGGTCATTCTGTGTGTCACTTTCAGTAGGATTACTGGTTTCAGATTGGGTGTCCATTGCGCTGCCGATTTGCTGCCCCGATGGACCACCAGCACGGAGCCCTACGCCCAGGCCGAAACCGCCGCTTAGCGCTTCCACCAAGCCACTGTTTGGGTTTGCCGCTTTTATCTTCGCAATTTCAATTTCCTGCTCCAATTTATAACCCTCATCCGTGGCTTTCAAATCATAGTCCTCATATTTCCTCAACCTAACTTTGTCATCATCGGTAATGTCGATCCTTTTAACATTGAATTTGTTTATTTCAATTCCGTTACGCTGAAACTCCGGACTGATACCATGCTTAATGGATTCACCAAGATCGATAATGTGATCCATGAAATCAGTAGCTGAAATATTCTCGTTATTAACGAGAATATTAAGATCCCTGGACAACTGTTGCTGAATCGTACCGTGGAAACTATCTTTGACCGACTTATAGCTAAAGTAACCCTCTGGTAAAGTTTTGTTAATTACCATTTTAGTCAGGAATTCCTGTGACTCAATTATTTGCATGCTCCAATCCCCATGAGATACGACATGGAATCCGATAGGGGTATCGCTGTTGCCCCGTCGTTTCTCAACTAACAACGGTGCCGGGGTTCCCCACTTGATCGCCTTTGTTTCCATTTTGTTGACGACCCAGACTTGGGCTGGGCTGCGCGTTTGACCGCCAAACGCGCCCGCGACTATTCCTCGCATCCAAGGTATATTCTTAGTTGATAATACATGTCCTCCTTCTCGTGGACCCAATGGTTCACCAACTATTTTTCCATCCTTTAAAAAGATAGCCTCCTGGCTCTCAGCTACAATCAACTTTGTCCACTTGCTAACATCGTCTCTCGGAAACTTCCATGCAATTGCATCGTCTGCTTTCGGTTTATACATAATATTGTCTACGTCTATAATAGCCATTTTTTACCTCCATATAGTGCTTCGGCACAACAGTATTCAGATTGAGTTGTGCCGAAGGCGGCATCGTAAACTATGATGCCTTTTTATCTCTTATCAGTCTGCTTATACCAGTTACAGCTTTGTCCGCAAGTTCTACTTCTTCTTCGGCCCCGTATATTTCAAACAGTGGGCCTTCTATTAAACACGTTAGTGCTTGTCCACCACTCAAATCAAGTTTAAATGCCTTGCCTTCTGCCATAAACTTGCCATCTTTATCTCCATCTTTGTCTCCTTCTTTATATCCTCTTTTTACTTTCAAGGAGTCGGGCAATTTAGAGTTAAACGAGTCACCGAACGCATCTCTTAGTGTTTGGTGAACCTGACCGGCAAGAAGAGGGCCAACGAAGAAGGGGTTCAGGTAACCTAAACACCCAGCACCTAAGCATCCACAGCATCCTATATTACCGCATCCCGGATTAATGATGTTCATTTCCTTCTCCAACCTGGTGACCTCGCGTTCTTCGCTAAATATGCTAACTCTCACGATATCTTCGTAGAAATATTCCGATGTAGTCTCTTTGTTAGGTTGATCACTGGGCCAATTATATTTGCAGCTGTATACAGTGAGGGAATTCTCAGCAATGTGCAGGATCATCAGATCCCAGATGGAATACAGATATTCCTGTCCTTCGGTCTTTCCGCGAAGTATTTCTTCTTCATCTAACCGAGACTCTGTCCACCAGATCGGTCCCTTTAAAATTACTGATTCCCCTATTGTTTCGGATTCATCTAATGTCATCTTATCAAGAGACCTCTCTTTGAGCTTTTCAAGGTCTTCTTGCAACCACTCGGTCATTTGCTCGGTTGATGGTCGTGCATCATACCTTCCTTTCGCTTTAGTATACGCATAATACGTGAAGCCTCCCAATATAACCCCTATAGATCCCACAGCTACACCAAAAAAACCCCAAATTAATAGACTTTTGAAATCACCTTCAGTAACAGCATTGAGACCGGGGATAATAATAATAATACCTAAGAAAATGAAAGGTAAGGCAAGTATAATTAAACCCCGTTGTAGTTTCGGTTCTGGCATAAACCATGACTTGATTTGACTACGTTTATCTTCTGTTTGCATTTAACATTCCTCCTATGTCTTGGTAAAGAATACCAAATTCCTCTTCCTAAGTTGTATCTATTTTAACCTAAGTTGCTACCTATGTAGCACAATCTTCCAGATTATGTCATAAGGACGTAAACTGGATGAAGATTAAGAAAATATTTCGGTAATTCTAATTTTATCCAAACTCGGTAGGTGCGGTTTCTAACCGCACCGGATATTTCTCCAAATTACCGAATTAATAAATTAATCCTCATGAAGTTTACGCTACAAAATATTGGCTAATTAGGCATTTTTCATTAAAGACGGTGTTTCTCATGTCTAAAAACTTATTGGTAGTAACTTGGGTAATTTAGGACTTACGTATTTTTTCAGCTCGGACATATCAACCGCCGCTGAAGAGATTTGAAACCTCATCAACAAAGATGTTTGCGCCCGTACTGATTGATCGTGAATTCTCCTTTTCAGAGTTTGGCACAGTACAAAACCTACGCCATGCAGTGAAATATTACTTCCGTATCAACATCTTGCGCGTAGCAGAAAAATCGCCTGCTTTTAATGTATAGAAATACACACCACTTGCGACAGGCTCGCCAACAGCGTTTCTGCCATCCCAGTGTGCAGATCGCGTACGACTCTGATAAATCCCTGCGCGCTGATGTCCTAAATCCAAAGCACGCACAACATGCCCATTTATGTCATAGATCGTCAATTTGACCTCTGCAGGTTTTGCCAACTGATACGGTATCCACGTCTCTGGATTGAACGGGTTTGGATAGTTCGCTAACAACGCAGTCTCTTTTGGCGTGAGTGCTGCCAAGAGTTGCTCTAAAAACAGGATGCCGCGTTGTGAGATTGGGTCCGTGAGGTTCGCTTGCTGTGCTTGTGTGAGCCAGCGCTGCACGTCTGCAGAGGTCAGTTGTCCTGCGGCTTGATCACGGATAATAGAAGGTGCTGCTGGGACTTTTCCGAGTGCCGCTGCGACGGCGACGAGGTCTTGAATATTGACCTCACCATCACCATTGATATCCGCATTATTTTCGCCAGGTTTTCCGAGTGCCGCTGCGACGGCGACGAGGTCTTGGATGTTGACAACGCCATCGCCATTGACATCCTCAGGGACTCCTGAATCTACAATATCTGCCGATTGTGTTGTCTTTAAGAACTGTGCAACCCCTGTATTCATTATCAAATTGATTTCTTCTTCGCTCAATGCCTTGGAGAAGACGGCGTAATCGTCTACTGTTAAATGTTTTGCAAAATCACCAATGCGGTAAGTGGCGTTCCCACCATCCGTTTCTTGAAAATCTGTCTCAGCGACCTTCACACCATCAGCATAAATCCTAAATTTTTCGCCATCATTTGTGACGGCTATGTGTACCCAAGTATCCGTTTCAAAAACACCAGGGTCAGTCTCACAGAGATTATCCCATGACCATACGCCATCAACAAATCCGCGCCAAGAGATGATTCCTTCTTGAGGAAAAATGAACAAGGTGTTATGGCCGGATTCTATCGGTAAACTCCGCCAGACGTGTTCGTAATATCCTGTTCCCCGATAAACCCAAACAGCAAGTGAGAACGGATCCCTTTTGAAAAGGTCACCGTGGAGTGAGTCTGAGGTTTCCATTTCAACATAGCCATCTCCATCAAGTGCTAACGCATCCCCAAATTTACCATCAATATAGCTGGTTGTACCTACGATTTCACCGTGGTTACCATTTCCAGAGGTGTCTTCTGAGTTCCCGTCAAAGGGGTAGTATGCCACTAAATCTGCGGCACCGTTGACATGAGCGGTGGCGGAAGGCGTTTTCTTTGCGGGCTTAACTGGAGAAAGACTGGCGATGACGATGGCATATGGCCTTCGCAATCCTGTGACAAGGTCTTCAACGTTTGAGCCATCAAGGTTGGCACGCTGAATCTTACTCGTGGACGCGTGGCCCTCTTCCGTCCAATACATCTTGCCCCTTTCTACATCTAACGCAATATCTATTGGACCATATGACGACAACTTTGCTGGACTGTTGACGACTTCTTCTATGTCAGAACCATCTAAATTTGCGCGCAGGATTTTATTCGCGTAAACGTTTATCCAATACATCTTGCCCCCTTCTACATCTAATGCAATGCCGCGTGGTTCCACCACTCCTTCTGTGACAAGGTGTCCCATATCCGAACCATCGAGGTTCGCCCGCCAGATGCTTCCCCCGAACGGTCTGCCTCCCCTGGACCACGTGATTTTTGTCCAATATATCTTGCCCCCTTCTACATCTAACGCAAAGTCTATTGGCTCTTCTGTCGGTGGGACGATGTCTTCTATGTTGGAACCATTGAGGTTCGCCCGCTGGATGCTGCCATCCCCCCAATAGACATCCCCCGTCCAATAATAAATCTTGCCTTCTTCCACATCTAACGCAATATCCCATACACCTTCCAATCCTGTGACGATGTCTTCTATGTTGGAACCATCTAAATTTGCGCGCAGGATTTTATACTTGTACTTCCCATCAAAATCTCTGTCCCGGTCTGTCCAATACATCTTTCCCCCTACATCTAACGCTAGTCCGTATGGCCTCTGCGAGAATCCGATGTCTTCTATGCTGGTCCCGTCGTGGTTCGCCCGCTGGATTTTACCTGTTTGCATGTCTGTCCAATACATCTTCAGCAGCCCTTCTTCTATTCTTGCAGTGACAGGAACTTCTACGGTGAGCGGATCCCCTTTATAGTTCTTTATCGCGGCAGCGTCCACACTGAAGGTGAGAACCTTATCTGTCCCAAGTTCTGTCCCATCAAAGTTAAGTACTACTGTTATACTTCTACTGCTGCCGTGAGTTCGTTCAATTTTGTTCACACTAATGCCCGGAATCCCAGATATACTCACCGCATTTTGGATGGTGATGAGGTCATCTTCGTAAGTAACAGCATCATTTAGTTGCAGCAGTACCTCACTCCCATCCAGCGTTTCCTCTGTCAATACCTTAGGTTGAGTGGAGGCGTGAAGTTCTTCCTCGTGTGCCAAGACATATAATTCTGCGGTGATTTCGCCCCCTATGTATCTTGTGATGGCATCTGCTGCCATACTGAAGGTAAGGTTGGCATTCGTGTCAAAGTCGGAGTGATCAAAGTCGAGTGTAACCTTTATCTCGTTATCGTTGATTCGTTCCACATTATCGGGGTTTATCGTTACGCCCTCAATGCCGTCGACTGTCAATGCATTTCTGATTTTGGATATGTCCGTCACGTAAGCCGCCCCTGTAGGTTTAAGTTCCAGTAAGATGGTGGCACCATCCAGGGTTCCCTCTGTTACCCACACGCTTGTCTTTGGATGTGACACCTCTAACTCTGGCACGGGAAGATGAAATACAGTATAGGAATGGGTATAATCTAAATTGCCTTGCGTGTCAAAGTCTTCATAAGAGATATTGCCCTGCTTATCAATAGCAATGAAAATCAAATCAAAACTGTCCTCTCCACGTTTCAAGCTCTCCTCTACCCACTGCGTAATATCGATCTCTTCTGTCATATTCGTGACCACGGGCCAGCGACCAGGAAAAGGACCCCCGCCACCCTGTGGGGTTAGATATGTTCCCAATGAATAGTGTTTCTGTTGTCCAGTGGGGTCATATACTGCACTGCCACTGTGAGGTGCAGTACTTAACAGAGGTAATCTGAGTTCCACCTGATGGAAACCGTCTATGTCGTCCATCTGAACGAAAATTTTGTATTGCGGGGTACCGGTCGAAGCGTTGGTTGTCAACATTATATCATTGCCGGGCGGGAGCCCACTATTGTTTTGAGTGATAGGTTGACCGCTAACCTTTGTTTCTAAAGGATTATCAGCGGGAAGAATAGCGGGTGGGTTACCAGAAAAATCAGGATGGACAGACAGCCAGTTTCTTGATCTTTGGGAAAGGTTAGTCTGCCCCAACAGAGGCACAGGCGTCACATTAAACCTTCCTCCAAATAATCCGCCACCCACCTCATAGTCGTACGACATAATTCCGTTCGTATTGAAATCATGCTGCAACCCAAAAATGTGTCCGAGCTCATGTGCAATAACACTTTTTACTTCCTCATCGGACCACGCATACCAATTTTTAGATTGATCTGTTTCAAAAGCCCCCAGTGCAACCATTGCTTTACCACCGTTGGAAATTGCTCCCCCAATAAATCTCTTATTATTGTCGTGCAGGTATCCATAGTTCGATTGAACGAGCACGAGATAGATATTCTGTAAATCGTTAAAAGATGGCAGTGTCGATTGGGTATTTATATAGTCCTCTACATCTTGCCATGCTTTGCTCCAGAAATCTGGGTCTGTATCCAAGAAATAGCCAGTTGGTGCATTGTTCGTATTTCCAGAGTTGACGTAAAATTTATTGGATTGTATATACTCAACATGTATATCATTCCCCGATTTATAAAACTCGAATGTCTTACCTACCTCCCGGTGAAAATATTCTACTACGTGCTGCAAATGTGCTCCCACAGTAGAAGGCGTTATATGGTCCTCATCCCATGGTGCCTGCCAATGGATCCCAAAAAATTGCGCAGCATCACCTCTTTTGGCTTCATTTGCTGCGTAATACCAAATTACGTAAACTTTCCGAGGACGTAAAATTTGCTGAGCATTCGCACTGGTGATTACATTTGCACCGAAGGTTATATTCGCACCGAAGGTTATTAGAAGAAACGTTATGAGACAGAAAATCGTTCGTGTTAGAAACCTGTTATGTTTCACTGTAAAGTTCTCCTTTTTAGATTAGGTTCGTTTCTATTGGGAAACCTTCCACCCTATATGACACGTTTTCAATCGGCTCTCCTACTTGCGTATCAACATCTTGCGCGTTGCAGAAAAATCGCCTGCAGTGAGTGTATAGAAATAGACACCGCTTGCAACAGACTCCAAGTACGTTTTTTACCATCCCAATGTGCTGCACGGCTTGTGCCATCATAGAGCCTGGAGGCTGCTTTATAAAATTCCACCTCCTGGGTGCCGCTTAGGCTTCACCGAATGCGCCTGCGATGAGGACGAGGTCTCGGATGTCAACTACGCCATCACCGTTGACATCCGCCTCGTTTTCGCCGGTTTGTCCGAATGCTCCTGCGACGAGGACGAGGTCCAGAATGTTGACTGTATTATCGCGATTAACATCGGCAGCGGGCCATCCGACCGACCAGAGAAGGATTTTCCCGT
>JAPPMR010000691.1 GCA_028818995.1 Candidatus Poribacteria bacterium
TGGAAGTGGTAGCGATGCACAACGGACTATGTCTACTCCATCAGGCAGGCTCCACTCAAAATATTGCCGCTTACGCGCGAAGGTTTCCGTCAATAACGTTTATCATCGGGCATGTTTCGATGAACAAAGCGGGGCATCTTGATGCTATCAAGCAGTGTGGAAAACAGGAGAATATCTGGTTTGACATCGCACAGAAACCGGAAGGCGCAGATGTGAGTTGGGACCTCGTGCATCTCGTCAATAATCTCAACAAAGATAGAATTATGTTCGGCAGCGACCTACCCTATTACGATTTTCGGCTCGTTCAAGCACAGATCGAATCTGCACAGATTGACGATCAAACGAAGGAACAAATCGCCTACCAGAACGCGGTACGATTGGTTCAGCAATTCCGCGCAGACTGGGTGCCAACGCTAACACCGCTAACGCCGCCGCAAGTCTACTCGGAGTCTGAGATGTGGGACGCGAACGGCGCAAGATTGCGCTAACCAGGGACACAATGGTTACTTGACAATTTCGACAGCGCGGATCCTACGGTGAAGAACGAAGATACAGAGAGCTATCAGGGCAATTTGGATGAGGAGTGCCCAGACCCAATGCACAGCATAGTTGGAGGTATCCCCAAATAGTGCGGTGCCGAGAATGTCGTAGTTTGCCCAAATAGATACTAAAGCTACTTTGCTGGTGCGTGTAATGACTTTGAGGATTTCATAGATAACAGGCGAGCCAAACCACACAGCGCAGAAGCCTATTATGGCATAGCGAGGATTTGAGGTGAGCGATGAAAATACCAACATCAACACGCTGGAAACGAGGATCATAATTATGGAATAGGCGATGATTGAAAAAGGCATCCAATAGTTCTCTTTCAAAAACGAGGTATCGGTCAACAGCACGTGTTCAAGAAATAGCAAAAGCCCCGGGATCAGCGTAAGGCAGCTAAGTAATATACCCATGACAGCAAATTTCCCTATAAGATAATCGATCCATGAAATCGGTTTGGATAGATAAAGGGAGAGCGCGTTGTTCTTCAGATCCGTGGCGATTAACCCGGACCCCCCAAAAACAGCAATCAGCGCGATGAAAAGTGAGGCGTTAAATAGGAAATTTTTGAAAAATGCAATGTCAATGTTGATCGGAAACACGGAACCTGGAAACTGATTAACGATATAGATAATTACGGCGTGAGCCAAGATGTAGATTGCGGGCGGAATAGCAACGATGAGTCGGACAATCTTGCGTTGTGCAAGCAGTTTCAGTTCTGCCTTTGCGATAATCCACCAGCGTGTATAATGGCTGGGGTTGAGTGTTCCTTCCCAATGTCGGTAGTTCTGTGTGTGAATAGGCATATTTTTTAGTAGTTTTCAGTAGGAAGTCGCTCTCCGTGATAACTGACAACCATTCAAGTGGATAGAGTCAATTACGGCACACAGTGTATGCCTACTACCCCAATAAAATTGTTTTAATACTTGTAGATGGCGGTTCTTTCTAAAGTATCGGAGAAGGGTCCCTGTTTTTCAGTCTGAATTTCAACGGTGATGACCCCTAAAGGCGTATCACGCTCTGGATCTTCGTCTATTAAGTAGCGTGGAATCTCTGCAGTCATGAGCCGATCCAGTCGATTGAGTTCCTGAGACCAACGGAGATCAATGAGTCGTCCATCGTAGACCTTCTTATGTTGCACCCCATTGCGTATGGAGTAAACCTGAGCATTGGTAGTAAAATCCGCCTCAGAGATAGTACTCACGCCGACACTTGGGCTGAGAATGCTCTGGTTCCATATCAAAGGTATTCCATTTTTGTCAACCAGATAAATCCGTAGATCGATCCTGTCAACGCGCGGATCCGATTGGAGCTGGATGCCCTCAAAATTCTGAATCACGCCGCTCCCACACGAAAGCATAGCAAGAACGCAGATACCGACGAACGCGATTCTCCGACCTTTTAGTATAAACTTGCGAGGCAAGTTAAAACGAAACACATCAATCCTCCTTCACATTTTTAAGGGCAACTTGCAGGTTTCCTATAGAAACCTACTTCACCTGTTTAACGTGAGTTTGATAATTAATTTCTGAATTTTTTGTAGAAGAGGTTTTCATTAGAGATGCTCCTTCTTTTTACCCCTATATTGGTAGGGTGTTTTGTTCTGGCACATCCTGTGAAGCAAGGGTTATATGACAGTTCCCCGACAGACCGCTTGGGGAGGGTTGTGTCACAGCGAGGCATTCGCCGACACGTCGTCCGTTAAATCAGCGTGCGGAGTTTCATGCGAATTCTCTGAAATACAATAAATTATCTTAACGTCTACATTTTTCGATAGACGCGCGTGGTGTCGTTTGTCAGTGTGAGTCGGGCACCCGACACGCTCCATGTATAGGTCGAAAGTTTTAATCCGCTCTGGATCGTCTGTTGAAATCCTTCTGAAAACCCCTGTTCAAATTCTCGCTGAAAATCGGCGAGTGCTGCGGGGGTGTCTTTCAGTCTTGGATCCACGTGGGTCCACTGGAAATCTCCCAAGGTAAAGTTCTCAACCTCACCGTAGATCATTTCCAGCGTCGTCCCTGCCACAACGTAGTTTCCTTTTGTCGTGTAATCAATGGGCACGCGAAACACCAAGTGAACTCCCGCCAACGTTTCTGAGACGGTGCAGTCAAACGTCACGCGGACCTTCCTATACAAGGCAGTGTCACTTGCGAATACAAGTTTGGTTCTTGCGGTGTATAGTTCTATCTTGAAACCTGCCTCCTGCGTGGTGAGGGCACCTTGAAGGGATTCGATTGGCGTTTTTCCATCAATCGTGAGGAGTTCCCAGATTCCGACTAATTGGCTCGCTGGGTCCTCCGGTGGCAGAATGTCTTTCTCACCAGTGCATCCGAAAAGTCCAAGTAATATCAGAAAAAAAACGTACAGACAAGAGATGCTGCTGTATCTCCCGCGGGGTTTTGTGACCGTCAAACTTACGTCTCCTCATATTCTCTGATATCTATATATCCCTCACCTTCTTTTACTGTGTTGGCTATATAGTTATGCACCCATTCAGCTTTTCGTTTTTCAGAAAATTGCGAAATGACAAAATCAATATTCTTCTCCTTATCCAAACTTGCGATCTTCAGATTATAGCCATCACCTGGAACTGATATATCTCCTGAAAGAGAAGTATAGCCTTCTGCCTCTGTGATATATATCCTGCATCCAGTAGCATCTATAAGTCCTTTTGTGCAATTAATAATCACTGATTACCTCCATCCGTCCGTTAAATCATCTACCCAGGTCAATACGAAATCTATCTGAAAATCATCGGCAAATAGCCTCAATTGAATGTAACGAAAGCCTTTTGTTACGTTTAGTGTTTCTATTCCACACTGGTTCGATTAAAAGTCAGGAAAATGATCATGTTTCGCGGTTCTTGTCGGAAGTCTCTATTCCACATTGTTTATTATACCGCTTTTAGGGGACAGATGTCAATCTAAAATCCGCTTTGTATCTTTTCCCAAAAGTGATATAATGATACCTATAAATGCAGGATAATTCGTGATATTTTCGCTTGACAGTTTTCGCGTTTTTGGTGTATCATGAAAAAAGCATTGCTGGTAGGGAACACAATCCGCGTCGCTTGGCGCGGTCTCTACCACTACTGAGTTGTGTCGGGAGCAATGCCAAAGAAAGTAATGCGATACCTCAATAGTGTTTTACATATTTTTCAAAACAGGAGGACAGAATGAAGGAGATTACATACGGTCTCTCAGGGCGTATACAAGACCCAGAAACGATGAATACTGTTATTCTAAACGGTGTGAAATTGACAGGGACACCTTTACAGGTTGGAATGATTTTTGACGCTTTAAAAGACTTGCCCGGAGCTCCCGATGTCTCGCCAAGCAATGAGACGGACGTGAAAATTTTCAATATGGGTAAAGACGCTTTGGAACAAGCAAGGTCTGAACAAGGCGATCTTTCTGGCGATTATGAGGACCCAGATAGATCCGATAATGATGAGGAAGAACTTGCCAGACTCCGCTCTAATTGGAGAATCCATGTTTACCCTACGGAGACTGAATAAGGAGATTTCACGATGTATTTTGTTTTTGAAGATCCAAACCGCATTGGGATTTGGATATAAACGCTATAACAAAAAAGGTGACGGATGAAACCATACACGCTCTCATTCATTTTCGTATGTTCTATTCTATTCACTGGCTGTTCTTCCCAACAGCTCTACACGGACAAATCTCCTGAGTTAGAAATCAACGGGGGAGAGATCGTTACTCCCGATACACATATAGAGCTGCAAGTGCTCATAAACATGCTAACTGCGGATGTGGGCGAATATGTATTTGAAGCTATCGTCGTAACAGGGAAAACGGACTGGGATTTCCTCTCAGAAGAATGGCAATATCAGGAAAATCATCACATCTATTTACGAAAACTTACACTTGACATAAAAACAACGACGTTTTTGTTCGGTGGAAGCCGTGTTATAACCGTTCATCTCAATAGGGATACTCTCTATCGAGATAAGAATTCTCTTGAATATATGGACTTTCGTGGTGATGCGACAATTCGCCTCACACGCCACATCGGAATAGCAACATTCAAAGGCGATATTATTGACGTGCCTACGAAATGAATTTTTTCATTGACATTTTTTACGATAAAATCTTGAATTAAAAAGAACTTGTTGGACAGGAGTTTCAACATAATAACCTAATCTATGGAGGTTTGGATAATGTTTAAGACGAAAGGCTTTTCAAAAACTCAGCGGCTGATATTCATATTGTCTCTTGCTGTCGTTGCTTCACTGTGTATCGTATCATTACTACCTATCTCACAAGCGGACGAGGACGAAGACGATACTTGTATGACTTGTGAACTCGACGCAGATGCGCAACACTACGATATATGGTATGGCGTCTATCTTTGTAGTGGTAATTCACAGCATTATCAGCATCAATGGAAATCTCCAATTCTGTGGATGGGAAACAGCGAGGAGAAATGCCGAGGCTATGTTCTCGGATATGCGTATCAAAATTGTGGAGGCAATTAACACCGGAATGAGTCGTTTTTGACTTGCAGAAAGTTGCGATAGTAGATGGGAAGATATGTGTTGCTTCCCGTCTACATCACACAAAGCGACTGTGGAAGAAGGAGATTCCTGATGGCATTTTTTTTAGCTCTAATTTACTTTATTCTCTGTGTTGTGAACCTGATATACAACATCTTCATTGAGAGATACGCGAACGGTTTTGAAGCGATCTTGGTCATGGGCGTAACCGCGATAGGTCTCTGGCTCTCGTGGCGTGTGATGTCTGATAGTTTAGGAAAGAAAAAATAAGTAAGCATTTACTAAACTGAATCGGAGAAAACTTGCCTGAATCACTGATGAGGGCACGTTAACATAAACTTGAAGCCGCCTATCATTTGTTCCCCTACAGATCCACACAAAAGACACTCGCATTCTGGCAGCAAGCCAACGGTGGTACTGAAAGCCTTAAGCGTATCACCGAGGACGATTTGATGTATCTCCAAAGCTTAGGGATCACCATAACCCAAACCCAAAAAGGGTTTCGCATTTCAACGCAATAAAGAAAGTAATGCGATCCCTTTGAACTGGAGGCATTTATAGACCCATGAAAAGAAAGGTAGAATTAACACCGGCAGAACATTCGGAGATGGGTAAGCATCTAAAATGTATGAAAAATACGTTGGCAGAAATGGATATACCTCAGCATTATCGCGTAGATTCCAAAGTGAGGAAAAGATGGAACGCCACGATACAAACGATACAGGATCTGCAACGGGAACTCGATACGGATGCTTTTCGGAATAACCCAGAGGAATATCGTCAGGATTGGTATTATACCACGATATTGCGTGAAAGTCAAATATTTCTCGCAATGAATTACCAAATAGTTTGATTTAACGCGTGTTTAATGTGAAGAGAGGAGTGTAATAAATGCGTATTAGAAAATGTTTTTTGATCCTAATATTGATGCTCATTGTTGTCGCAACAAGTGCTGATTTGACAATAAAGGTACATCCTAATAACGGATGGGGTGGTGTACCTACCACTAATATAACACTATTATGTGAGAATGTGGTAAGTCATTATCAGGATTATCTAAGAGAGGAATATAAATTAGAAGGACACATCAATGTATACTATGATTCTGGAGGACCTTTTGTTATAGGTAATGATGTATATATCTCGGCAAAGGGTACTAATTTACCTCAATTCATATATCAGTTTTCACACGAAGTGACACACATTCTACACAATCACCATATAACATCTACAAATAACCCTAACTTGTGGTTTCATGAATCTATATGTATGGTGTCGTCTATATGGGTTCTAAATGAAATGAGTAAAACTTGGAAGGATAATCCGCCATATCCGAAATGGAAAATATATAGGCATAATCTCAAAAATTATGCGGACACCATTATGAATATAGATGCGGTCCAATATAATGGAACAGCAGAAGAGTGGATAAAAGAATGGGAAGATTTTTTGCGTACTCAGTATAATAATTTTTCACAACATTTAACGGTCGCTCAACTTTCATATACTCATTTCTTAGGTATTTTTGAGGAATATCCACAGGTTTGGAACGCTGTACGACAAATGCCAGCCACAGATGTAAAGATAAATGAATATATGTTTGATTGGCTAGCTTCTGTAAATGATGCTGATAAAGAAGTTGTGCAGCTACTTATCAATGCAATGGAACTTTCCGATGAACCTGTTGCGTCTTCCAACACCATGCCAGATATAGTATTGGGTGAAATAGGCGATTATATACATCTCACTTGCAAAAATAAAAATAGTATGGATTCGCTTGTGCCTATAAATCCACCTAAACAATGGTATGGTTACACTACGGATGTGACAGAAAAGTATCCAGATGGCACAAGAGCACCAAGAACAGGTTTGCATGATAATTTTGATGAGATGCACATACTGGAACATTGGATATATACCCATGCGCCAGCAGTATTAACATACGATATTTCTTCATTGCCAGTTCTATATTTTAGTTCTGATGTTATTTTACCACATCCTCATTGTGGTGGTGCTGCGTCAATAGAATTAATAGCACTTGCAGATGACGTGGAAATTTACTCTAAGGAAGTCTATTTAGTGGATTCTGGTATTCATATAGAGTTTGATATACCATCTAACACCGAAAAATTTGATTTATTAATAGGGGATCTTGGCAATCAAGGTTGCGATCATGTTGTTTTAGGTGAACCAAGAATATATATAAC
>JAPPMR010000764.1 GCA_028818995.1 Candidatus Poribacteria bacterium
AGAAGTTCCGGTAATAAGCGAGCATCAAGGTGACACCCGCATCGTGGCAGGCATCCACCATCCGCTGACACTCCTCAACCGTCATCGCCATGGGTTTCTCACAGAGAATGTGCTTACCTGCTTCTGCTGTGCGGATAACGTGTTCACAGTGCAGATACGGCGGCGTTGCGACGTAGATTGCATTGAGTTCATCATCCGTTAGAAGATCGTCTATGTTGGTATAGACACGTTTCGCACCGTGTCTTTCAGCAAAGGCTTCCGCTTTTGCACGGTCCCGTCGCATTACAGCGATGAGTTCCGAGTCATCGACGCTATAAAGCGGGGGTCCGCCTTTATATTCAGCAACATCACCACAACCGAGTATCCCCCATCTGAGTGTTGCCATAAAATTTATTCCTTTTGTTTGGTTGTAATACGTGCTTCTCAAATTGAGTGGATTTCGTTAGAATTCCCATTTGAGTCTAAAGATCGCTGGAATTCCTCAAAACTCAGTACATAAAATGCTTGGCGGTGTAACTCTCGTAGACGTTGCTCTGAATCAATACGGTGAAGCGCAGATGCCAATTTTGGCAAGTTGCGCACGTCGAAACGGACCTCTAAGGTTTCAAGGATACCCTCAATAAGACTTTCTTGTGTTCCTTGCTGAAGAAAATGTGGAATAAACCGTTGCATGATCGCCTCTATTTTCAACACATATCTTAGACACATCCAGCACTAAAGAGAACCGTTGTCATTAGTGTTGTCGGTTATACCTAAGGTTTGCCAAAATGCCTCAAGGCTCGGTGTCTGTAGTGCCTCACGGCGCAATTGTCTGAGACGTTGCAAGTTGTCAACGTGCGCAAGCGTCGCTGCCACTGCTTGCAAGTTGCGTGCATTGAAACGGACCTCCAGATTTTCAACGATACCTTCAATAAGACTTTCTCGTGTTCCGCGTTCAATACCTTGTTCAATACCTTGTTCAATACCTTTCTGCAGGAAATGTTGGATAACTGATGATTCTTGCATGATTGTCTCCATTATAGTCTCACGAATGGTTGGATAACCAAATACTAACCCGCCCAAAATCGCTAAATCTACCAAATAATCCGCCTTTGCTATGTTATCTTGTGGTACAGAGTCGGCGGCCTCAACGCATTGCCGGATCCACTCCTCAGGTTCCGTATTTTCAGGGCGCTTCATCAACGGCGTAAAAGGTATTAAGCCCTTTACACCTGCTTCGAGAAACGGTAAACCTTCCAAATCGTATAGCCGGATCACTTTGTATCGGATGCGAATCTCATAGTCCACCATCTCTTGAATATATTCACCGGGGTCTGTTCTACCCGCTCGCGGGTGCAGGTAGATAACGTGCGAATAAATCGGCAGCTGAAAGGCATCAATCCCTCTGCCAACATAACCTGCCATACGATACGGCATCGGGACCTCTCTACTATCGTGTGTTTGCATTTCCAAATGCACAATAACTTCCTTGCCGCGAACGTTTGCGCGTATAAAACTATCCGCACGATTAGACCTGACAGTGGGCTGCTCAGTTTCAAGCACTTCGATCACTTCCGCGTCTGGGATGCTGAGGCTAAACTGCAACCAATCTTCGGGGTTTTGGTGAATGAGTGCTTTTGAAACGGTATCATATTGTTGCCGCCTATTAGATGCTGTCCGCTCCCGTCTTTGCGCCATATCAGATACACTGGCGGTACAAAACCGCGCCAGCCCTTTTCTCATGCACAGTAAGTTATTAAAGTCTAACACATATTAGCAGTGAGTGTCAAACAATTTTGGGAACGTGCGCCTATTCTCTGTTGAACAGGAAACCGAAATCTGTTAGGATATTTGGAAAGAAAAAACAGGAGGATAGACAATGGCAACCAACGCAATACTTGAGAGGATCTACCCATTTTTTATCGTCGACAACCTTGCGGCATCAATCGACTTTTACAATCAAAAACTCGGTTTTGAGACAGACCTGCTTATCCCAGAAGATGATCCGTTTTTTGGGATCGTGTCTCGTGATAACGTGCGGATACTTCTCAAGCATATCACTGAATTTATTCATCCAGTACCGAACCATACGCGGCACGAATGGGCGAGATGGGACGCTTTTATTTTTACTCCTGATCCGGACACATTGTTTGCTGAGTATGAATCTCGTGGACTGGAATTCCACGAACCGCTCGAAGACACCGACGATGGTCTCCGTGCCTTTGAACTCAAGGATCACGATGGGTACGTTTTGTGTTTTGGGAAACCGCTTTGAACAGATAGGAATTGAGATTTGATTAACTATCGCTGGGCGTTTTCAATTGCCATCAAAAGGTTGTGAGCACGTTGATAGTTTTTATCAATCGTTAGAGCTAGTTCAACGGAACTTTTCGCAGCTTGACGGGCACCCTTCCTAAGATGTGTAATACCTAAGTTATAGTATGCTTCTTTAAGTTTGTAATTAACGGCTACTGCCTTGCCAAAAGCACTTATTGCTTTAGGATATTCTTTCACTTCAAGGTAAGCACATCCGAGATTATAATGTGCTACTGCGAATTCTGAGTTAACCCTTATAGCTTGTTCAAATTGCTTAATCGCTTTGTTATAATTATTACGTTCAAACTCAATGCAACCTTGATTATTACGAGAGACAGCGCGAGAGGCAATACTCCTATAATTCTGAATCCGAATTTTCTTAGGAGGTTCTGGCCCTATTAATTCTTCAGCATTCCCTTGTTTGGCTTTGTCTAGTTGGTCCCGTAAGGACGTATTTTCATTACGTAAACTTCGGTTTTGACGGATGAGACCTGCGTTTTCACTTTGCAATTTCTGATTTTGGCGTTGTGTCTCTACTTTTTCGTTTTGCAACTGCTGGACTTGCTCAGTCAATTTTTTCGCTTCTGAAGTCTTGTCTGTCAATTGTTTTTGTAAGTTTCGATTTTGGGTGAGAGTCTCTGTTTTTTCCCTTTGCAATCGCTGGATAGTAGCAGTTTGATTTGCAGTTCCCTGATCGTTTCCAACCAATTGCTTTTTCAGTTCTCGGTTCTCGTTGAGCACAGCGGCTTTATCATCTCGTAACTGTTGAATTTCAGTATCCTTTTTAATCAGTCGAGCCTGCCACTCTTGATTTTCATCTTCCTGCTCATTTAGTTGCCTTCTTAAACTTATCACATCTCCAAATGTTGTGTTTGTCGTAGATGTTCTATTGTCTAATTTTTTTTGCAATTCACCATTATCACGACTGAGCTTTTGGTTGGTACTTTTTAAGGTCTGAACCGAAGAAGTCAAACTTTGAATTTCCAAGCCTTTCTGACGGATTTCGGATTCCTTTTGAGCGAGTTGTTTCGTCAACTCAGTGTTTTGCGAGAAGGCTGTATCTTTTGCATCCATTTGTGTTAGAAACGCAATAAAACAAATGGCTAATGCTAAACCTAAAGTACCAGCAGTAGCAGAGTGCCAATTACTTTTTATTCCCTCAGTAACATATTTTAATCCCTCGGTAACATATTGCCAAAAGTTAGTCACAGGATTTGGTGTAGGATCAGGGGATGGTGGCACCGGCCCAGGAGGCTTTGGAGGGACAGGAGGTGGCATGGTAGATTTTATAGCGGCCAAAAGTTGACGGGCAGGCTGATAGTGTGCATCAATGCTTAAGGCTTCATTTGCCGCTGCTATCGCTTTGTTATTGTCTCCTGATTCAAAATAAGCAATGCCCAACCCGTGGTATGCCTCTTTATAATTTTTCTTAAACTTTATCGCTTCTTGAAATGCATTAATTGCATTCGCATACTGTTTGATATGTCGGTAAACATGTCCGCAGCCGAAGTGTGCCATTTCATAATCGGGTTTGATGTCTATCGCTTTTTGGTATTCCGCAAGTGCCTCATTATACTGTCCACCTTTTCTAAAGAAATCCCCTCGACTACTATACGTATTGGCATCTTGTTTTGGCAATACTGTTTCCAATGGTTCTAACTGATCAATGGAAGTTTTAGCACAAAAGTCCTTTAAGGCTGCAGCCAACTGTTGAACATCAGGGGACAAGTTTTCAAGCTGCTGGAAAATGTCTGATTGATCAGGGTCTTCAAAATCCTTTTTTGAAAACAGTAAACCTCTATCAACTCGCTTCTCATCTCCAAACTGAACCCAGAGGTCTGGTTTTTCGGATAGACTCAAAAACGAAAGATAAATAACCAATTCCGAGAAATAGTCAACCTTTTCACTGGCTTTTCCACCACCTACGATTCTTTGTGGATGTTGATATTCTGGTAAACCCACAATCTGCTCCGTTTGACCGTGAAGGGCAGGAACAGATAAACTGTCATAGTCTATCAACTTAATTTTGACACCAGTACCACTTCTTTCAAGCAGAATATTTCCATCCTGCAGGTCTCCATGTGCAATTTGATGCTTATGAAGAACAGCAACCATTTTCTGGAATTCAGTGGCTACAACTTTAAGAATGTGAGGGTCCCGTAAATTTCCTTCAATAAATTTTCGGAGTGATACACCATCTGCCCATTCCATCCGTGTGACGGGGTACTTGGTGCCATTTATCAAAACGCCTTCTGAGACGTATTCAAAATCAACAAAATATGGTAAACGAATCTGTTTCAGGTAAGTAGATATTTTTTCATATCTAATTTGAGCATTACCAACATCTTTAACCCAACACCGCAGCGCGAAAGTTTTAGAGGCAACTTTAACAGGATAGACTCTCGAAAAACCACCGGATATCCCTTTCATGGGTTTTCCGTTTTCCAGTATGGGGTCTAACACACTGAAATCAAAAGCATTCTTGATAAAGAGTTCATAATCGGAAAAACTTGGCCAAAGCATAGGTCCTCCAAGTCGGATATTCTGCTAATCATACCTTAGTATGAAGTAGAAGATTAGGTAAAGAACAATAAGTGTTCCTCCTCCGGCGAGTAAGCAAGCTAAGAAAACAAGCCAAGGATTCTGTTGCCGTTCTGACTCTTGATGGAAAGACTCAAGTTTCGGTAGATGCTGATCAGATTCAATGGAAATTATCAGAAACGCTACATCGTCATTCACAAGACGAAGATCTTCGGTCTCACGCGCTTTTTCAATAAAACCCTTGAATTGCTGTTCATGCTCGCCATCTATACTAATGAGCTGTTCAAGCGCGTCCTCCAATTTCCCAGCCTCCTCATGCTGTATAATCCACTTTGCCAAAGCATCAGTGGCTAAGATAAATATATCACCTGGATTCGTTTGTCCGGTTACAAAAGTTGGTTCACAAAGACTATCCTTCGCAAAACTAGCGAAACTCTCAGGGCGATTCGTAAAATCTTCTGATTTTTTTATTAAGTAACTTTCTTTCAGTTCAGAGGTCGCAATATGAAATAAACAACTATCTCCTATAATCATTGCTTTCCATTCTGCTTTAGTCTTGTCAATTTCAAGCCCAACAAAGGTAGAAGCAGCAGATTCTGATCTGGATAATCGGTCTATCGACATAAACCTCTTTGTCTCCCGAACCGTTGCAACCACCTGTTTTAACCATTTCTGTTGTAGAGACTCTATCCATTCGTTCCAATTCTCCTTCTTCAAAGATAAAGTTGTTTCTTCACAGAAATCCTTTACGAGAAGTTCCGCCCACATTTTTGGATAGAACGACCTTGTAGCACCATCTGCGACTGCGTAACGGGATTTATCTTCGTTAAGCTCAATAGCATCTTGGCAATCAGTTAAAGTTTCTCCTTCTTTCGGCGCAATGAATTTGTTAGACCTTAACTTTACCATCAGAATAAGTCCTACGAATCAATTTTCAAAGTATTTCCTCGTACGTCCATTTCATGTAAGTGATAAGGTACTTAATTTCCTTCACCGGAACACCTTGGAAAACATCCCCAAGATCGAAAAGTGAGACAAGCAGCCAAGCCCAATAGGACAACCTATTGAAAACCACCGGACACCCTTTCAAAGGCTTTGTGTCTTTGAATTTTATCTAATACACTTAAATCAGACGTACATCAGAGCGAATTCACAGGCGAGTCGGGTTGACCATAGTATGACTGTCCTAAACTTAAGTGGGTTAATTACCTCTCAGCACATAGCACTTCTTCAGATATAAATACTGTGAGTCTAGCGAGCGAAGTCTTTGTTACCCGCTCTCTTCACCTACAACTACTAAAGCTCCTGTACCCAAAGTGCCAAATTCTAATATCTTGGTTAATCCCACCTCAGTTACATTATGACCGAAACATTTTGCATTAGGTTGAGGAGAAAAACCGTGATTTTGAGCCTCTTCGCGTAAGACCTCAGGTAAATCACTAGAAATACTAAATAGAAAATCAGCCGAAGGATCTTGTGAAAATTGCACCTTGTCGTGCGGAAAAATCACTTCATTGCCGCCGCTGGCAATGTGAACATTGAACACCAAGACATTACCATCTGTCGTATGAAAATTCATTACCTCCTTTGCAGCATCTTCTGTCAGAAACCGGTCAGCAGCCTCGCCATCAGTGATATTAAAAACGACAGGTGGAAAATTATCTGGCCACTCAACACACCACTGTTCTACAATCTCAGCAGCGCGCTCAAAGGCAGTATGCATCGGTGTACCGTTATTTGCTTGTGGCCGTAACCAGATCGGCAAATCTGCCTCAATCTCAACGACTCCTCCCGCGCCATCCGGTATCAGCCTTTTGACTTTTTTTACTTCAAGTGGTGATGCATGCAAATCTGAAATCATGCCATCAACTACAGAATGTACTCGCTCACCATAGCCAATCAGACAGACACGGCACCGATCTTTTATTCCATCTGCAGTATCACAGGCTAAACCGAGATCATAAATAATACGACTCACGATTAAAGCTGCTGCTTCCGCTTTTTTTCCACTTTTCCATTCCTCATTCATTGACCAAGACTGATCGACCAAAATGACAAAACAACCAGGGTTAGGTGTTCCAATTGGAACATTGCTATATGCCATTTCCAAACCTCCACTTTCTATTTAGATAATTTAAATCATACACAAATTTGCAAAAGATTTCAAGGAAAAGAGATTCCAATAATTCAATCTACTGGATCATCAGAACTATACACATGCCGCCCATACAGGGCTAAAGCGGATAGTGGCGCATTTTTCTATAAACATGCTGCAGAAATACCCAAGCAGATAAATCCTACGGAACTCCTTGACTTTCAACACAGAGGCATTTATGGTAGATTTTACAATTACTTAGACTGATATTTATCAGAGTTATCAAGGAGGCAGTAATCATCAAGAGATGACAG
>JAPPMR010000576.1 GCA_028818995.1 Candidatus Poribacteria bacterium
ATCAGCAATTGACTGGATACCTGAAGATTTTTGCGTTACAAATATTCCGACATTCGGTGCAAGTGTCATGACTGAATGGATAGGTTGTTCGGTTTTCCATGCCCCTTCACCACGCACCGCAAAATAGGAAATCGCGGCATTGGCAATGGCAAATTCTAAAGTGGCATCTTCCGTAACAAGCAATCGTATGTTTTCTTGTGAACCATTAGTCCCTTCAGCTGTTACTTCCCAGTCCTTATCCGTAATGTTCCGATCTATAACGTCAGCAATTGCACCACCGACGCGGTGAAATGCTCCACCTAATGTGCCTGTTCCGATGCTAATAAAGCGGCGTTTCTCAGTATTATTCTCTACTTGACCAGATTGATCACTTTTCTTACTTTGTTTTGATGCGTTATCGCACCCAATTCCAAAACTCAAAGCAAAGGCAAGACAAAAAATGGATAAATAAGATATGATGAACTTCATTAATGTTCTCCTATAATGACAAAGCCTCAAGACTTTAATCAGGATGATGGTTTTATTTTCAAATTTTTAGCCTCTATAAAAACTGAATGTTAAAGGACACGATTTGTTACACAGAAGATCCAAGCGGGACCTCAGGTGGAAAATAACACATCTTAGACATTGCAGGAAAGATATGCGTTACGTCACGCCTGTAGACATCTCCACTTAAAATATCAACAATGCCGCCAAGATGTTCTGGATACTCTGATAAAAACCGCGCAAAACTAAATTCCTTCGTATAAAAAGCGTAGACAAGTTTCCGAAACGCTTCCATACCAGCAACAAACGTATGTCCGAAACTCCCCAACCTTGTTTCAGAAAAATCGTTCTCTCGGAACGCTTCAATAATCGCATCCGCTGCCATTTCACCAGATTTGAGTGCTAAAAACAGACCTGTTGAATAGACTGGGTCTAAAAACCCAAACGCGTCACCTATCAATACCCAATTATCTCCTGCGATACGACTCGCACGGTATGAGAAATCTTTTGTTGTCTGGATAGGGAAGAGTTGCTTTGCTCCTTCAAGTCGTTGCTTCAAAGGTTGGCATTTCTCCAGTTCTTCGTCAAAGATTTTCTGTGCGTTGAGTTTACCGTCAGGTTCTCTGCGATTTTGGAGGAGGTAATCTAATTCACCGACTACCCCAATACTCGTACGATTGTAGGGAAGTGGAATTGACCAGAACCACGAGTCTTTTTCTTCGGTATGCAGAATTAAGGTAGCACCTTCGTCAATACCCTCGTCGCGATGCCCACCTTCGTAGTGTGTAAAAAGGGATGCCTTTTTCAGGTTCGGTTCTATGGTGTTGAGGTCTAACTGTCTTCCAATCAGAGAACGCTGACCAGTTGAATCCACTATAACAGTTCCTTGTATCGTTTCAAGGTTATTTTTCTCTTGCGATTGACCGTTTTTTGCATTTTGTGTAACAACACCAACAGCTCTATCCCCTTCAAAAAGCACTTTGCGAACACGGATGCCTCGTCTTACCTCTATGCCTTTCTCTGCTGCATTATCTAAAAGCATCTGGTCAAATTCGCTACGCAGGACCTGCCATGTGACAGCACTTTCATGTGGATTGGTATCAAAGAAATAAAATGGATTAGTCGCCTTACCCGTGCGCGTAAAAAACTGTACACTGAACTTCTGTGGAAAATGACTCGCTCTCAGTTTTTCAAGCATGCCGAGTCGTTTGAAAGTCCAGTACGTGGCGGGAATGAGAGACTCACCGATTTTGAAAGTTGGCTCTGCGTCGCGCTCAAGGAGGAGTACGCGGTAACCTTGCTGCGCTATGAGTGTTGCAGCAGTGCTTCCAGCGGGTCCGCCGCCGATAATGATGGTGTCGTAGTCGTTGTGTTTTTTCATCTATGTTTCTTTGTACCAAATTATGGCTTTGAGTTTCAACGATTAGAGACTTGATCAGAATTGTCAATATCAATTGGATGTCCAGTATCTAATTTCATTTTTCTTCAATCCTGATTCAGTTTTAATATTCTACGGGTAAAATGTCTCACATTTGCCACTCCTAATTTTACCCAATTACGGGGATGGTATATCTCTGACAGAAGTTCGCGGGCCTGAGGATAATTTGGTTGAATTTTCTTGATCGCGAGTTGTGCTTCTTTCAATTTGCCCAATTGGAAGTAAGCCAATCCAAGATAATAATGCATTTTTTCACAATTTGGATTAATTTCGTTTGCTTTTTGAAGTATGTTTATACCTTCTACATATCCGCCATTTTCTATATGAGCACGGCCCTGTTCAAAATATGCTTGTCTTAAGAGTCCAGATGCAAGTTCATAGTTTGGGTCAATTCTCAATGCTTCTTCTGCGAATTTTTCTGCCGACTGCCATTCGTTCTGTTCAAGAGATGTTAAACCACGTTTGTAATATTTTTCTTTTATTGAACTCAAAAGAGAGGTTACAGGTTCATAGTTTGGGTCAAGTTGTAATGCCTTCCGTGCTTCATTTTCTGCTGCAGCAAGATCGTCCTGTTTTAAATAATCATGCCCTTGTTCTAAGTGAGCATCCTGTATTTTCTTTAATAAATTAAGAGTGTCCTGATCATTAGCATCAGGCCTTGTTGCCTCAAGCACTGTTTCACTTGCGTCTGGTAAATTTTCCATTTTAAAGTAAGTCTGAGCGAGGTTGTAGTATGCTATTTGATAATCAGACTTAACTGCAATTGCACGTTTTAGTGAACTTACGGCCTCAGCATACTCACCCATCTCGTAGTATACGATGCCGAGATCAGTATGGGTCACATGACAGCTTTCATCAATTCTTATTGCTTGCTTATAGACACTTATTGCATTGCTGTACTCTTCCATTTTCCGATAAACCATACCAAGATCGTTATGTGCATCTTTAAATTTGGGGTCAATGCTTATTGCCCGTTTATAAGATTTTACTGCCTCGGCGTACGCTTTTCTATCCTGATGCTCATCACCTTGCTCTTTGTATTTTTCTTTTATTTTTTCTAAAAGTTTATTGGCGTGTTCACAAGTATCGTCAACTTCCAATGCTTCTTTTGCTTCTTTCTCTGCGGTTTCAATATCTCCTAATTTAAGGTAAGTCTTGCCAAGACCGAGATGAGCATCTTTAAATTTGGGGTCAATTTCTACTGCTCTTTGAAATTCGGCAATCGCTTGATCATATTGTCTCATCCTAAGGGAACTTCTGCCCTTGTCGCGGTATTCCTTTTTTACATCCCGCAAAAGTTCCTGGGCGAGTGGATAGTTAATTTTCAGTTTTAGAGCTTCTTTAGCTGCACTTTCGGCTGCATCCAAATTGCCTTGTGCAAGATGCACTCGTCCGAGTCCACAGTGTGCTTCAATAAAAATAGGTTCTCGGTTTATAGCTTCTTGAAATTTGTCAATCGCCCTATCCCATTCACGATTGTTCAAGGAAATACAACCAGAGGAGTAATGCTTTATAGCATCCAATAGTTTCTGTGAATCAGAATGATTATTTTGCATAAGTTTTAGAGCCTTTTTAGCTGCACTTTCGGCTGCATCCGAATTGCCTTGTGCAAGGTGCACTCGTCCCAATTCACAGTGTGCATTAGTAAAGATAGACTCATGGTTTACAGATTGCTGGAATTTATTAATCGCCCTATACCATTCACGATTGCTCAAGAAAATACGACCAGAGCGATAATGTTTTATAGCATCCAAAAGCTTCTGTGAATCAGGATGATTATTTTCTGTTAACCCTAAAGCTTTTTTAGCTGCATTTTCTGCTTCATCCAAATTGCCTTGTGCAAGATGCACTCGTCCGAGTCCACAGTGTGCTTCAATAAAAATAGGTTCTCGGTTTATAGCTTCTTGGAATTTGTCAATTGCCCTATCCCATTCACGATTGTTCAAGAAAATACGACCAGAACGGTAATACTTTATAGCATCCAAAAGCTTCTGTGAATCGGGATGATTATTTTCTGTAAGCTTTATTGCTTTTTTAGCTGCATTTTCCCCTGCATTCAAGTCCCCCTGTCCAAGGCACGCACGCCCTACTCTGTAGTGCATCTCTGCATCAATAGGGTCTATATTTATCGCCTCATTGAACTTGGCGATCGCTTCGTCATATTTCTGATTGTCCAAATGCTCAATACCCGAGTTGTAATTTTCCTCTTTTCGTTTATTACCTTCAAAGCGGGAAGAGTTTAGATAACTTCTGAGGTAACAAAGACTTGCTGCAATAGCATCAGCGGAATGATGCGGTTCCGGAATTTGCGAGAGGTTGTTACACATCCGCTTGACAGCCTCCTGGACATCCCTCTTAGATGCATTTCTATTGTTTGTGGCGGCCTCTTTAACGTGCTGTGGTGTATAAAGGTGACACTCAATTTCGCGTTGATGGGCAATGCTTTTTATGGTTGCTACACATCCTGCTACGTAAAGAAACCAATCTTCTCTTGTTGCTTCACTTCCAATTTCAATTTTCTCGACTGCAATTGCTTCAGGACAATGTAAGTCTATCAGTTCATTGATTGTGCGTTTTGTTTGAAATAAGGTGTTTTTCCATCCAGTAGTAGTCTGGGTTCCATAGTCAAGAACAGTATAACCATCCGATGATTTTTGAGTGATTGACCAACCAACATTTTGGATGCCTGGATCTATTCCCAGGACAGTCATACCATTCCCAAGTAGTTGCTCAGGAAGCGGTTCAATATAGTAGGATGATTCCTGAGGAGCGTTCATCTCCTCAGGTGTTGGTGGTATCTTGGTATCCTGTAGCGTCAATATGGTTTCAAGAAGGTTAGCTGGGATGTACTGGCGTTTCAAGAATGGGGATTGTCCGCGCTGTTTGTATCCCTCTCTTTCATAAGAAGATAAACATAACCAGTTTTTTGCTCGAGTCATCGCCACGTAAAGGACTCGGAGTTCCTCACCCCAGTCCTTTTCATCTTGGTTGTGATAATTTGGTAATAACCCTTGACATATACCTACAACAAACACGTTAGGAAATTCCAGTCCTTTGGATTTATGGATTGTCATCATAGATACACCAGGTGTGTTCGTATCTGAAGAGTCTGGAGCTATATGATACTGAATTCCTAAATCATTGAAAGCGTTTTTAAAAGCATCTGCTTGTCTACTGTTGCGGTATAGCACAGCAAAATCGCTTGGTGATCGACCGCCTTCATCAACAGCACGACGGATAAAAGTGGCAATAGTAAAAGCTTCTTCTTCATCGTCTTCACAGCGGAGGTATTTCACCTTCTGCCCTTCAGGGTTTCTCGTGAACAGTTCTTTTTCTTGATGATCCGGATTAAATTCTGCTAAAGCACGAGATGCCTCAACTATCGACAGTGTCGAACGATAATTTTGCCCAAGTGGAATCACTTGGGCATTTGTGAAATTCTCCTCAAAGTTTAATATATTTTGGATGTCAGCTCCCCGCCATCCGTAAATTCCCTGGTCATCATCCCCAACAACCCGTAAATTCTTATGTTTCTCTGCAAGGAATTTGATAATTCGGTACTGGATGGGGTCGGTATCTTGGTATTCATCAACGAAGATAAGATCAAATTTCTCTTGCCATTTTTCCCTAACCGCAGGAACATCTCTGAAGAGGGCATTCGTCAATAGTTGGCATTCAGTATAATTAATCTCGTCATTTTCAGGAAGTTGTCTGTATCTCTGGTAGATTTCTACATAGGCTTGGGACAGGTGACGATCCTGTGCGTAACTTGCTACCTCGTGAGGAGGAATATTCGCTGCCCTGCACTCACTGATAAAACGCAAGACATCTTCAGGTTCAGCGAATCTATGATGCTGGAGATATTCAATTTGGGCACGCGGATCCTCATTATAGAGTTGTGTTAGTTCATTAACGGTAAACTCTTGTCTGTCACCTATATCCAACTGCTGAACATCTTGGTGCATAACCTTCCCACAAAAACTGTGGAACGTCGAGATCCAAATGTTACTAGCTATGTTCTCCCCCACAATTCTACTCAGTCGATCCTTTAACTCATTTTTGGCTTTACGCGTGAAAGTGAATGCAACGATTCGGCTCGGTAACACTCTTCGATTTTCTATAGCATAAGCAATAGAATGAACAACTGTTCGCGTTTTTCCAGATCCGGGGCCCGCAATAATCAAAAGGGGACCTGTTTCATGCATTACTGCCTGTTGTTGTGAAGGATTTAATCCATTTAAAAGTCTTGACATTATAGTTCGTTATGGGTTATCAGTAGACAAAGAATTCAACACTTAATCTGCCGCTTTTTCATCTTTTGTTTTGATGGGTTTTGGATCCTCTGATGGCGGATCCACGAATTTGTATTTGCCAGACTTCCGGTATGCTTTCTCTAATGCTTGATAGTGAGCGATCAATTTGCCAATATCATGATCAAATCGAGCAGATATTTCTTGTCGAATTCTGCGAATTTCATCAATTTCATAGTTTGCCATTTTCGTTCTCCTTGCAAACAATTATAGCCTCTCAAGAATTGAATTGTCAAGGAAAACGCTTGTTCATCTATAAGGAGCGTTCATCAATAAATCGTTTTGATTTGAGCTCGAATCTCGGCAAAGTTTCAAGCGGGACAACTTTCACAATTGTGCGTAAACCTAAAGCATTTCGGATTGCTGTTCCTACCGCAATTGCAGTATCAGCAGGATTAGCGTTAGTAGATTCTATCTGAATTTCAAGCTCATCAAGTGTTTCTGTGCGGTAAGCACGAACAGCGAACTCGCTCACATCAGAGAACTTAAGGATAATATTTTCAATCGTAGCGGGATAAACATTCAAACCACGAATGATAATAGCGTTGTCAAGCCGTCCGATAACACCACCATCAAGGACAAGGTGTTGGTTTCCACATTCACAAGGTTCAGACTTGAGCTTGACATAATCACCTGTCCGATAACGAATTACTGGCATACCGATTCGACCTAAATTCGTAATGACCAACTCGCCTTCGTTAGAAGGATTACTCGTTTCAGGATTAAGCACTTCACAGATAAACTCATCTTCGTTGAAGTGGATGCCTGCTTGCGGCTTACACATCACTCCCCATGCGCCGACTTCAGTTGCACCCGCATGGTCATAAGCACGCGCGCCCCAACCGTTCTCAATACGTTGTTTTATTGCTGGTAAACTGGCACCAGGTTCACCTGCGTGAATTGTTACTCTAACTTTGGAATCTTTGCTGAGGTTAACTCCCTCTTGCTCTGCAACTTCGGCAAGACGTAGAGCGTAAGTTGGTGTGCAAATTACCACCGTCACATC
>JAPPMR010000032.1 GCA_028818995.1 Candidatus Poribacteria bacterium
CCTCCTGGTCGCGACCAGGAGGTCGCTCCTACAAAGAAACTCAAAAATCGGAATGATACTTTGTCAATTAGAAATGGTTTTATTTTTCTATGCAGGCTATTACTGATCTGAATTCTTACACAGACCTTATACACTGGTTAATTGCAATATAGGAGGTTATATAATGAAATTAGGTTTTATTGTCTCAATTCTCGTTTGTCTAAGTTTTAGTTTTATGGTAATTCAAACCGAAGCAGCATTTGATCCAGAGACACTTACTGGTGCTTGGCTATTTGACGAAGGTAAAGGTGACGTAGCAGGTGATGCCTCTGGTAACGAGTTAGATGGTGCCCTTAATGGCAAGGCAAAATGGGTTGATGGAAAATTTGGTAAAGCACTGGATTTTGATGGTAGTAGCGCGTTTGTTCAAGTGCCCGCTCACGAAAATCCGCGAGAACAGATTACAATTTCAGTCTGGGTCAAAAGCAAGACAGATACTTGGAATCAGCACGGATTTTTTGTAGAAAAACGGAATGCGTATGTTCTACATCCCAATGCAAATACGAAAGTGATGGCATGGGCAATGTGTAACAATGGCTGTTGGAACAAACCCCATGCATGGCACACTAACGCTGTTGGACCTGACGATATCACGGAATGGCACATGTACACTGTCACATACAACAGCGAAACCGGTAAATGGATTATCTATATTGATGCCAAAGCAGAAAGTACTTTGGATCTAAACAAGGATCCAATTGATGCGGATACAGGACCTGTCTTTATTGGTAGGGATAGCTGCTGTGCAGGTAGGTTTGGAAATGTTTTAATTGACGAAGTCGCAATCTTCAGTGTAGCCTTGGAACAAGACGATATTCAAACACTGATGGAAAAAGGTCTTGCAACGACGCTTACTGCTGTTGAAGCGGAAGACAAAATGGCAACTACGTGGGGTAATGTAAAAACCCGTTACTAATATTGTTTTATCTGATTAATGTTTTACAATTTCAAATCAAAAGCACATCCTATCTGTATAATACAGTAGAATGTGCTTTCTTTGATTTACATAGGAAGCAGATAATCCTAAAGATCTTCCTCATCCAACATCATAATTTCAAATTTCTACCGTGCTTTTTTAATTTGTCCCCAACGTGTAGCAAGTTTACCCTGAGGTTCAACAGGGAGACCTTCTGCTGCAAAGAGCTGCTTGACCTCATTTGCTGATAGTGCCCGATTATAGATTACAACTTCATCAATTAACCCAACAAAACCTCCATCACTTGCATTGCCAATTTCATGTTCGGTGCCTCCAGTCTGCATGGGTCCATTATAACCTTCTTCCTTAGCCATTTTGCCGTCAAGATACAGAAATTTTGTTTTACCATCAACGACTCCAACGAGGTGGTGCCACTTACCTTCTGGAACCATAGCAACACCAAATCCGCCATCACCTTGCCAGCCTGGCATAGTAATAAATTCCAATTCGGCTCCGGCATTTCTGCCGTCAAATCTTAATGCCCAACCGTTTACATCACGCTGTGCTACTATGGTACCGCAACATCCAGCAACAACACCGACTACCGGACTGTCACTGTCGGCATTTATCCATGCAGCAACAGTCATCGCCTCTGCACCATTGAAGTCTAACGTCTTGGTGCCGGGAATATGGACAAAATTTTGACCACTGAATTCCAGGGCTTTTCCAACTTTACCAGCAACAGATTTGGGATTCCCGTCAAGTTCACCATCGTTATTACCTAACACATCTTGAACAGTGTTGCCATTAATTGTCCCATCGTCAAATGACCAATATCCCACAACACCATCTTCAGGAAATTGGGCATTTACCAAGGGGACAGTTAGAAAAAGCGCGCAGATACCGAAAGTGAGAATTAATATAATTTTTTCAGACATCAATTTTCTCCTTTTAAAATATAAGTTAGCCTAATATATTGTTTGTACGATGCATCTTGCAGATGAAGTTCTTATGCTATTTGATTATATCTTAGTACGATTTTAAAATCAATCATTTTGGATATATGCCCTGGGTTATTCAGTTTTAAGAGTTTTCTGGTATTGAGATTTACTGAAAGTTAATACCCAGAAACATGAACATTGTTCTTTAGTCCCGTAGGGACGATATGTTTATAGAAAACGAGTACCCTTCCAGTTCTTTAGTCCCGTAGGGACGATATGTTAAGTCTTATATGTCGCTCCTACGGAGCTCAAGAGAATGTTTGGGCGTGTTTCTATAAACATATCGTTCCTACGGAACTCAATCTGTATATCAGGTTTTCAAAGCCTCCACAAGAAAGATTAGACGCTAAATTGACACCTATGGGTAGAGTTTGCGAACCCCGACAATCTTAGTATGACAGTGCGATCATGTCGGGTTTCGCTTCGCTCTACCCGCAGCATGCCAAAAGCGCATGCTGCGTATTATATAAATTGACAATTTTTGTCGGAAATAGTAAAATATGTCCATCCTTAGCAATTGGAGGCGAACAATGGAAAAATTCCCGATTGTTGATACACATGTTCATCTATGGCACCCGAAGCAGCTGAGATACCCTTGGCTAAAGCAAGTTCCAACATTAAATAAACCGTATCTTCTGAATGATTATTCCGCCGCGCATGAGAATCTGGAAATAGAATCTATTGTTTTTGTCCAATGTGATACGCATCCAGATGATGGATTAAAAGAAACTGCTTGGGTTACTTCTCTTGCAGCTGTAGAGCCACGTATTCAGGGTATTGTGGCATGGGCACCGCTTGAAGAAGGCAAACAGGTAGAGCCTTTTATTGAAAAATTGGCAGAGGATACACTTGTAAAAGGCATTCGCCGCCTTATCCAAGGGGAAAGTGTCGATTTTTGTATCCAGCCGAACTTTGTGAATGGTGTAAAAACGCTTGCACGCTACGGATTGAGTTTTGATCTCTGTATCTTCCATCCGCAACTCGCTAATGCTATTCGGCTTGTAGAACAGTGTCCTAATGTCCAATTTATCTTAGATCATATTGGTAAACCAGACATCAAAAACCAACTGTTTGAACCTTGGAAGCAGGAGATAAAAACACTATCAGAATTCCCGAACGTCTACTGTAAGATATCTGGGTTGGTAACTGAGGCAGACCAGGAGAACTGGACTGCATCTGATCTACAACCTTATATTGAACATATTATTGAGTGTTTCGGGTTTGATCGTGTTATTTATGGTAGCGATTGGCCAGTATCAACGTTAGCATCGGATTATCCACGTTGGGTACAAACTTTGCAGGACGCTGTATCAGGATGTACACCCGAAGAGTTAAAAAAACTTTTTCACGACAACGCAATCAAATTTTACAAACTTCACTCGTGAGATAGGAATGTCTCCTCATACTACCTCTGGTATATCACTCTTTTGCCTTAACCTCACGCCTGCGTGGATGAAGCACAAATTCTGTATATCCGTTCGGCAATTCACATCCCTTAAATACCAAATCTAAGGATGCTTGAAAAGCAATACTCTGATCATAATTGGGCGACATATTCCGATAGTTCGGATCACCGGCGTTTTGTTCGTCAACTATCTTCGCCATCCGTTCAAACGTCTCTGTAACTTGTGCTTTGGTAACAATCCCATGATGCAACCAATTCGCAATATGTTGACTCGAAATACGTAGTGTTGCCCGATCTTCCATCAAACCGACGTTGTTAATATCTGGTATTTTGGAACAGCCGATCCCTTGGTCTACCCATCGCACGACATATCCGAGAATACCTTGTGCATTGTTGTCCATTTCACGCTGGATTTCATCTGAAGACAATTCACGTTCTTTTAGCAAGGGCGGAGTCAAGAGGTCTCTTAAACTTGCACGCTCACGCAAAGCCAACTCATTTAACCAATTGGAAACATTCACCTTATGATAGTGTATCGCGTGCAGAGTTGCGGCAGTCGGTGAAGGCACCCACGCGGTTGTTGCTCCTGCCATGGGGTGATTCACTTTTGTCTTAAGCATCTCAGCCATCTCATCAGGTTTTGTCCACATCCCTTTTCCAATCTGCGTAATCCCCGGCAAACCCGTCTCAATCCCAATATCAACGTTCCAATCCTCGTAGGCACGCATCCACGGCTCATTGCGGATATCCATCTTTGGAATCATTGCCCCAGCTTCCATGCTGGTATGGATTTCGTCACCAGTTCTGTCCAAAAATCCTGTATTTATGAACACGAGACGTTGTGATGTTATTCGAAGCACTTCTTTCAGGTTAACTGTGGTGCGGCGTTCCTCATCCATAATTCCTATTTTAATTGTATTCGCGGCGAGTCCCAACGCATCTTCAATTTTTCCAAACAGACGAACGGTCATATCAACCTCTTCCGGTCCGTGGAATTTCGGTTTGACGATATAGACACCACCTGTTTTGCTATTGGTAAATTTGCTGTTGCTCTGCAGGTCATGCATTGCAGCGAATGTCGTTATCATCGCATCAAGGAAACCTTCCGGTATTTCTTCTCCGTCTGCAGTAATAACAGCATCTGTATACATGTGGATCCCAACGTTCCGAATCAGAAGCAAACTTCTACCCGACAATGTGAAAGTGTTACCATCAGATGCAGTGTACGTTTTGTCTGGCACTAATCGGCGGGTCATCATCTTGCCATTTTTCTCGAACGTTGTCTCCAAAGTTCCTTTCATGATACCGTTCCAATTGCCGTAGACGCGCACCTTATCCTCAGCATCAACCGCAGCGACCGAATCTTCGCAATCTTGAATAGTCGTTATTGCAGACTCAAGGATTACATCTGATATACCGGCGGGATGTGCTTTGCCAACTGGGTTTTCTCGGTCAATCTGTATTTCTATGTGTAATCCGTGGTTTTGAAACAGTATAGAACTGAGTTCATCACCATCTTGTGTAAAACCGGCAAATTTACTTGGGTCTTCTAAACCAACTTCATTTCCACCACGAAGGATAGCACGCAGCTGCAACTTTCCACTGATTGTCTTAAGCAAAAATTGCGTAATATCTGAAAAACTACCCGATTCAAGGCTTATGACTTCATCTAAAAATTGCTCGGTGTATGCAATGACTTTTGCACCACGAATTGGATTATAGGTATCACCGCGAGTAGCGCCATCGGTTTCATCAATTACATCGGTACCGTAGAGAGCATCATACAGACTGCCCCATCGAGCGTTGGTAGCGTTTAGAGCATAGCGCGCATTATCTACTGGGACAACTAATTGCGGACCAGCAATTAGGGCAATCTCCAAATCAACATCTTCCGTTGTGACAATAAAATCATCACTCTCAGGTACCAGATAACCAATTTCGATAAGGAATGCAGTATACGCTTCATGGTCTATCGGTTCATTTTTGCGTTCAAGGTGCCACGCGTCAATCTGTTGCTGCAGCGTATCCCGTTTTTCCAAAAGCAACCGATTTTCTGGGGCGAATTCCTCAACAATTTTATCAAATGCATCCCAGAATGAGTCTGCATCTATCCCTGTGCCAGGCGCAATTTCATCTCTGACCAATACATATAAATTTTGATCTATTTTAAGATTGCCGATTCCAATCCGGTTTTCCATGTTGTTTTCTCCATCCCGGGACGTGGTTTCAGGTTACCTTTGCCGTATCGCATACGTTTAGCCGATGTATCGTTACATAAGTCCATAGTTTGTTTCAAGTCTCAATTATCTTACCAACAGTTTCTTCATGTGTCAAACATTTTCTCATTCTGAATTAAAATTTGAGCGTTCTTCACTAACACGCGTAATTGCCAAATTTCGTTGACATTATGACACTAATCGGCTATAGTAACAAAAGTATTTGTTGCCATGTTGAAAAGGAAATTGCAATGTTTTTCGTCTTTTGTATATTTATTTTACCGATTACAATTTTACTAATTTTGCTCCTTTCTACCCGGCAGAAAACAGACAGTGAATCACCATCAACAGCCCCCATGGAAGTTTGTGCACTCTGCCAGAAAGAATTTCCAATGAACCAATTGGTGGAAAAAGAGATAGGCACTTACGGTAGAGTTTACTGTTTCTGTGGGGAATGTATCGAAACACTATACAACGAATTTAAAGGTAAAACAGATATAAAACAGGAGAATAAATAATGTATGATTTAGTTACGTTTGGCGAAGCGATGATCCGTCTCACAGCACCAGAGTTTATGCGCTTAGAGCAGGTATCATCCTTGGCAATCACAGCAGGTGGTGCGGAGATGAACGTCGCTGTGAACGCTGCACAACTCGGCTTAAGAACAGCATGGGTCTCACGACTCGTGGATAATTGGTCAGGTCGCTATATCCGCAACAAAGGGCAGGAACTCGGTGTTGACATGTCCAATATTGTATGGGTGGAATTTGACGGTGTGGGCTTTGAACGGAACGGGTTTTATCATCTTGAAATGGGGGCAGGTCCCCGAGCGAGCAGTGTTACTTATGACCGTGGACATTCGGCTATATCTAAGGTGCAAACCGGTGAAATTGATTGGACATCTATTTTTAGCAAGGCGCGATGGTTTCATTTAAGCGGTATCACACCTGCTTTGTCGGAATCTGCAGCTGCTGTTTCCGCTGAAGCACTCAAAGCCGCACGTGCCGCCGGTGTTAAAACAAGTTACGATCTCAACTTCCGTTCTAAATTGTGGAGTGCAGAGCAAGCGCAAGCGGCAAACCGACCGATGATGGAACATGTTTCTGTTCTTATCGGAAACGAAGAGGATTTTGAGAAATCCTTGGGGTTCGCTGCAGAAGGCACAACTGAATCTTATAGCAAACTTGAACCTGATAGTTATAAAGAGGTCGCACAGCGTGTAAAAGAGGCTTTCCCAAACATTGAGATGATTGGCACAACGTTGCGTGACGCTAAAACCGGCTGGTTAAACGATTGGCGGACACTCCTGTTTGATGGCGAAGAATTTTATCTGTCACGCATCTATGAAGATTTAGAATTGGTGGACCGAGTCGGTGGTGGTGATAGTTTCTCATCTGGATTGATCTTTAGTCTATTGAATGGAAAATCATCTCAGGATGCAGTTGATTTTGCTGGCGGATATTCTGCCTTAGCACACACCTTCCCAGGCGACTTCAACTGGGCAACAGCAGCAGAGGCAGAAAAAGCGATGCAGGCGGGGGGCGTGCGTATCAGTCGTTAAACAGATAAAACTATTGGATAGTCCATCCTAAACTTATATGTATCATCAATAGTCGGGAATCGGAGTTCCCTCCTACAATGTTCT
>JAPPMR010000788.1 GCA_028818995.1 Candidatus Poribacteria bacterium
CGCGTCTAACTGATCCGTACGTCCGCGAACGCTTTCATCCAATTTTGCCATCTCAGCGTTTCCACCAGCATTGTCTGCGATGGGTCCGTAAGCATCAGTAGCAAGCGTAATGCCGAGCGTTGCCAGCATACCAACCGCAGCGATACCGACACCGTAAAGTCCCATCAACGGTTCGCTCGCGCCTCCGGGGAGATAATAACTAATGGCAACTGCTCCAATAATCGTTATGACAGGAATAGCGGTTGATTCCATGCCAACAGCAACACCTTCAATAATCACCGTTGCCGGGCCGGTCTGTGCCTGCTTCGCGATGGCACGCGTCGGTTTATATTCGTGAGAGGTAAAAATTTCGGTAACTTTGCCGATAACTAATCCAGCGACAAGTCCAGCGATAATTGCACCCCAAACTTGCCACTTGTTGGGAAGATCAAGATAAATTAGCACCGGGAGTGACACGATAGCGATTCCTAAAGCACTTCCATTGATGCCGAGGTTCAAGGAACTCATCAACTGCTTCATTGACGCTCCCTCTTTTGTGCGCACCATATAGATACCTAAAATAGAGAGAAGTACACCGATACCAGCGATAATCATTGGGGCAGAGAGATACTTTAGCTGAAGAGTAAGGTTATTGTAGTCTTTCGCAGCAACTGCAGCAACACCGAGCGCAGCAGTTGCAAGGATTGAGCCTGCATAAGATTCATAGAGATCAGCACCCATACCCGCAACATCACCAACGTTATCACCGACGTTATCTGCGATCACAGCAGGGTTTCGCGGATCGTCTTCTGGTATTCCTGCTTCTACTTTTCCCACAAGATCGGCACCAACATCAGCTGCTTTGGTATAAATACCACCACCAACGCGAGCGAACAACGCCTGTGTTGAAGCACCCATGCCGAAACTGAGCATAATCACAGTAATTTGAGGTAGCGGATTTTGACCTAAGAAATCTGCACCTATCCAAGGAATCTTAGGAAAGATGTAATAGAGTATGAGAAACCATCCTGTAATGTCGAGCAGTGCGAATCCAACAACTATCAATCCCATCACTGCGCCTGCGCGGAACGAAACTCTTAGCCCGGCATTGAGTCCTTGCATTGCTGCACTTGTTGTACGTGCCGATGCGTTGGTCGCGGTTTTCATCCCTAAGAAACCACAAAGTCCAGAGAAAAAACCGCCTGTTAGAAATGCAAACGGGACGACCTGATTTTGGGCTTTAAGGACAAAAGCCATGAAGATAAAAATCAGGCAAAGAACAGCGAAAACAATGCCGACCACTTTATATTGTTGTCTAAGATACGCCATCGCACCTTCGCGCACAGATTGTGCGATTTCACGCATTGTGTCATTCCCTTCGTCCTGTTTCATCACAGAGCGATAGAAGTGGAATGCAAAAGCTAAAGCAATAAGTGAACCTATTGGAGCGATCCACCATATCAGCGGTACAGCAGGGGGAGAGTCTGTTTGGGCAAAAGCCGTGGTGGCTAAATTCAAAACGGGTAAGCAGGTTAGAAATACCTTCCAATTTAACCACCGTCTTTTGCAAGTGATTTCACGCATTAAAAACCTCTCTTTTTATAGTTATTCGTAATCCCAATTAAAAAATTTGAGTGCTTGTCCAACAAGGTAGATAGAACCTGTCACACAGATCAAATCTGTCGGAGATGCGGACGATAAGCCTTTCGCGATTGCTTTTTCTGGGGTTGGACATGTTGTGATCTTCGGACATACGTCCGACCAAGCATCTTGTATTGTTTCTGCGGGTAGGACACGCGGATTATCGGAAACTTGTGTTGCAATCACGTGGTCCGCTGTTTTTGAAATTATTTTGCCAATTGCCGTTAAATCCTTATCTTTCATAATACTAACGATAAAAATCACCTGAACGTAACAAAAATTTTCACGAATAGCACGACATAACGCTTCCATTGAAACGGGAGAATGTGCACCATCCAACACAACAAGCGGTGAGGACATAACTTGCTGGATTCGTCCGTGCCACTGAACGTTCTTGAAGCCAGCATAAACACTGTCTCGCGAAATTTCATATCCTCTCTGTTTTAGACATTCAATTGCTGCGATAGCAGTTGTAGCATTTACATATTGATGGTGTCCAAGTAGTGGCAACGTAAGTTCCAAATAACACTCAGAATCCGTTTCTGCATCAAATTGTTGTGCTATAGGTATACTGTCAGAATTCATAACGAGTTGTGATACTGATATATCAGAATCACGTTCTATAAAATCTTTGACTTTAACAATCGGTGCATTCCGTTCATTCGCAACTTTTTCAATGACAGCACGTGCTTCAGGGTGTTGCGGTGCCAGTGCTACAGGACAACCCTGTTTTATAATTTCTGCTTTTTCGCCTGCTATCTCAGTGTGTGTTTCTCCTAATATCGCTGTGTGTTCCAAACCAATTGGTGTAATAACAGATGCCATGGGTGAGACAACGTTCGTTGCGTCAAGTCGTCCCCCTAAACCGACTTCAATCACAGCAAAATCAGTTGCTTTGTCAGCAAAATAGGTAAACGCAAGCGCAGTGTATATTTCAAAAAACGAAACACGTCCGAATTCGGAAACGGAGACGGTTTCAATCGCAGGTTTTAGTTTTTCAATGTAGTAAGCGACTTCTGCCTCTGAGATGAGTCTATCATCAATACGGCACCGTTCCCGTGGTGTTATGAGATGTGGTGACGTAAATAGACCCGTTTTATAGCCTGCATGTGTTAGCACCGAAGCAATGATCGCAGCGGTAGACCCCTTCCCTTTACTCCCTGCAACATGGATCACTTTTAATCTATCATGCGGATTTCCAAGCAGGTCTAATAGCTGCGAGATGCGATTCAGGTTATAGAACCGTGCTTGCCGTGAAAAATCCGGACTTCTTTCATAGTCAATGAATTGCTCAATATAGGCGAGCGCCGATTTGTAGTCCAAATTCGATATTATCGGTTACAGCACACGAAATGTGCCTAATTTAGATATTCATAAATTGGGAATTGCGCGCAGAATTCTTGAACCTTTTCTCGGATTCGCTGTTTTATAGATGCTTTCTGTCTATTCTCAAGCGTTTCAGTGATAAAATCAGCAATGTGGAGCATCTCATCTTCTTTCATGCCGCGCGTCGTAACCATCGGCGTGCCAAGCCGAATTCCACTTGTCGTTTTCGGTTTCCTTTTGTCAAACGGAATCGTGTTTTTATTGACAATAATTCCTGCGTCTTCAAGGTGGTCTGCTGCCTGTCTACCACTTAATTTTTCGTATTTAGTAGTTAAATCTATTAACATTAAATGATTTTCTGTGCCACCACTGACCAATCGAAACCCATTTTCCATTAATCTCTCGGCAAGTGCCTTTGCATTTTCTACAATTTGTTCTTGATATGTTTTAAACTCAGGTTCGCTTGCTTCCTTAAAAGCAACTGCCCTTGCAGCAATCGTATGCAGGAAAGGACCGCCTTGTAAACCGGGAAAAACAGCACGGTCTATTTTGGCTGCATGTTCTTCCTTACACATTATCATCGCACCACGTGGACCGCGTAAGGTCTTATGTGTTGTTGTGGTAACTACGTCACTATATGGGACAGGGTCGGGATGAACACCACCAGCAATGAGACCCGCAATATGCGCTATATCTGCAAGCAAGTATGCCCCAACGGAATCGGCAACCTGCCGCCAAGCAGCGAAGTCAAAGTGACGCGGATACGCTGTTGCACCGACAACAATAAGTTTTGGACGATGTTGTTCCGCAAGACTCGCGACCGCTTCCATGTCAATTAGTTCAGTTTCAGCATCCACACCATACGCAACAACATTGTAATAACGACCAGAAAAGTTCACCTTATCCCCATGACTCAGATGCCCACCGTGACTAAGTGACATCGCTAAAATAGTGTCACCAGGGTCAAGCAGTGCGTGATAGGCTGCCATATTCGCTTGTGTGCCGGCATGCGGTTGGACATTGACGTGCTCAGCATCGAAAAGTGCTTTGGCACGATCAATTGCAAGCGATTCCACACCGTCCATAAACTCACAACCGTTATAGTAGCGTTCACCGGGATACCCTTCAGCGTATTTATTTGCTAAGATACTCCCCTGAATTTCCATAACGGCACGACTGGCGTAGTTCTCTGATGGAATCAACATGAGAGAATTTTGCTGGCGTACCAAGTCGTTGGCGGTAATTTCTACGATTTGTGGGTCTACCTCTGCCAATAATTTATTCATTCTTTTCACCGTTTTTAACTTGACATGGTGTTGTTTTCATGAAAATGAAATTGTAACACAGATTTGTTACAATTTCAAGAAAAGTTGACACATCTGTGTCAACATGTTATATTAGTGGTAACGGATTTTCGTTACTTCACAAATTTTGCACGTTTCCGACTATTATAAATCGCAATGAGTAGATATGGACATGTAAACCGCTGATTTTTCACACTAAAATTTATTTTTAAAAGTGCTATAAATCCTTACTATGACTGCGTTTGCTAGTGGTTTTTTCTTAACAAAATGGTGTAAAAATATAGTATAATATTAGGAAGGAAATAAGGAGTTGGAACTACTTTTTGAAAAATCGAAAATTCAGCATTATGCAGATAAGTATAACGCTGAATATGATAATTGTATAGAATTAATAGTCCCTGAAGTTAAAGATAAAGGCTGCTTAACATTAGACCACCTATTGAAGCTGTCAGAGTGGAAGATGCAGGGCAAGCGAAACAACCCTAGAGTTGAAAAAACAAAGATGCTACTATTCAAGAAACGACACGTCTTGTATTTATGGCAGAAACTGATGAAAAGTTTAAATTCAATCGCCTACAATCTTTACATGGTGTATTGTTACCGATGGCGTCATCAATTTTGCACTGGTTCGATTTCGATGACAAACGCAGGTATCCTATTTGGGACTGGAGGGCAAGGAAAAGTGTCCAGTTTGATCATAGTAAATATAGGAACTTGTTTGAGCGCTGGCAGGCGTATGTGAAGTTCTGTCAAAACACAGCGGAAGAAGCTAACGTTGATATGCGAACCTTAGATCGAGCGTTGTGGCAGTATCACGAAGAAGACTAATAAATTGAAAAAAGAAAAGTTGTAAAATTCTACATGTCCGTACCTACTTATTGTGTAATAAATTTCGCAAAAGTAGTTACGGACGTAAAGGGACGAGTTAAATCGCTAAATTAGGTAATATAATATGCTCAAAAAAGTTATCTTAACGAGTATAATTTCGACAATCATATTTTTTAGCACTACATTTCTAATCACAAAAGCCAATGCAGCACAAGAACACATAATAAAAACGGTATACTTCATCCCTAAAAACCGTCCAGTCCAAAAACACATACCGCCAAAATTATCAGATCAAATTAAACAAACTCAAGAATTCTACGCAGACCAAATGGAAATGCATGGTTACGGTAGAATGACATTTAAATATGAAAAAGATGTTAACAATAATCCTGCAATCCATCAAGTTATAGGTAAATTTGAAGATGCCTATTACCACAATAACACTGTTGATAAAGTAGAAAGAGAAATAAGACAAAGATTTCATGATGTAGATGACAATATCTATATCATATCTATTGACGTTAGTAGCGGATTGATCGGTGGGTATTGCGGTAAAGCAAGATACGAAGGTGGCCCTGTTTTCATTCCGTCAACAGGTAATTGCGTCCGAGAAGATGACGTTGTAAATTTGGTAGCACACGAACTGGGACACGCCTTAAATTTACACCACGATTTCCGTGACGTGAAATATATCATGGCAAAGGGAGGCCCACAACGGACACAATTTTCAGAATGTTCGGCAATGCTTTTGTCTGTTAGTCATTTCTTAAACAAAGTCCACACGCATGAGAATGCCAAAGGACAAATTGAGATGTTAACGCCAAAGACATACACTATCAACCACAGAGAACATAAGCTAAAATTCAAGGCAAGTGATCCCGACAAAATAAATCAAGTATTTTTAGAATACTCAACACCCGATAGACTGGCAGGAATAGCAGATTGTAAATCCATATCTAATAAAATAACAACAGAAATAACGTTTGATATGCCCGACGATGCAATAAAGTCTCAAAAGACACATATATGGATACACGTCGTAGACATAAACGGTCATAAAACGACAAAGGAATATGAACTTACGGGTATACAAAAGAATGATTTAGGGTTCACATATATAACACTTGAACATGAAAACCCTAACTCACTTAGACCTATTAATCCTCAAATAGATTGGGGTTGGGATTGGGGTGGTTGGAAACATTTTTGGGAAAGAAAACCTGGTGAAAATGTTCCCCCGCGACCTCATCAAGGATTTTCTAATGTTTGGAATATTCCATTTATTGGTCAATGGAAACATTGGTTTTATGCTCATGTTGAAGGTCAATTTGTATATGATTTAACTTTGACAGAAAAAGATCACAAAGTTTTTGATGCTTATTTATATCTTCCAAGACCTTGTGGGGATATAGCGTCTATAGACATGATTTGCAAAGCTGATAATGTAGAGATATTTCGCACAGGAATGGTTAAGTTTTGGGATGCACAGAATAAACATATCACATTTGAGATTCCTGAGAATACGAAAGAATTTGTTATAGAAATGGATGATGCAGGTGATGACGGAGTTTGTGACCACTACATAATAGCAAATGCAAAACTCTTAACAATTGAACCCAACAAACCAGATGAAGAAAAGGAAACTGATGAAAACGATGAAACAGATAAGACAGAAAAAGAGGAAGCAAGACGTGTTGACGCAAAATCAAAATTAGTTTTGACGTGGGCAAAACTTAAAAAGAGTCAATAGTTTCATAAGAAAAATAAGCAGGTAAGTAATCGAGAGTATAAAAATAATGCAAAAACAAATTAAACCACAAAATATCCAAAACTACTAATTGCGATAATTTTACATTAAAGATACACTTTGATCGGCGCGCTTACAAAGTGCCAAATCAACGCCAAATGCGCGTATGGCATTCATCGGGGTTGAAAACCCCTCCTACAAAAGAGATGTAGAATTCATACCAAAAACTTTAAACACTCCTAAGTCCTGATCATATTTATTAAAGTAGTCCAAATATAACAAAATTCTATCATGCAGGAACGCTTTTACGAAAAATAGCATTCAGTTTCGCTACGGTCTTTCTTCAAGCGTATGTATTGTGCCGTGCAGATAGCATTCCAGCGGGGTACCATCAG
>JAPPMR010000520.1 GCA_028818995.1 Candidatus Poribacteria bacterium
AAAGTATCCATCTATCACCTCTGGACACCCCGTAGCAGCTTCTTTAACCCAAGCTTCAGAAAAATCGTTGAAATGCTCTTGTATCTTGAAGTTAGTAGTGCATGCTGCGAAGTGTAAAGCAGTTGCGGTAGAAACCGGTCCTCCTACGTTATGCGGCGCAACTGTCATATAACACATATCTCCCATTGCAGCAATTTTCTTAGTTTCCAAAAACCCGCCTGTTTGAGTTATATCGGGCTGAAGAATATCTGCTGCTTGTAAGTTAATCAACTCACGATACTCATATTTATTGTGTAACCGTTCACCAGTCGCGACTGGTAGATTGATTTTGTCTGCTGCTTTTGCGAGTGCTGCAATGTTATCGGGCGGCACTGGTTCTTCAACCCAACTCGGTTCGAATTTCTCCAATTCCGCAGCAATTTCTATGGCGGTATACGGACTAAATCTACCATGCATTTCAACGAGTATTTCAACATCCGGCCCAACAGCATCGCGCACCGCTTCCACGAGAGATACAGATTTCAACTTTTCTTGATATGAGAGTTCATAATAGCCTGCTCCAAATGGATCAAATTTAAGCGCTTTATATCCTTTTTCAAGCACCTTTTTGGCAGCATCGTGAAATTCTTCGGGTGTTCGTTCTACGCGATACCATCCGTTTGCATAAGCCTTGATTTTATCACGGCAAGCACCACCAAGCAAACGATACACAGGTTGATTCAATGCCTTTCCAATAATATCCCAACAAGCGATTTCAACAACGCTAATCCCAGTAGCGACAATTTCACCAGCGCGTCCATAGTCGTCCCGAAACATGCGTTGGTAAAGGTCTTCCGTATTGAATGGGTCGCTTCCAATAACATGTCTGCGCTTGGCCCCGTCAATATAAGCGACAAGCGCATCTGTGCGATTGTTCATCCGCACTTCACTAATACCGGTCAATCCTTCGTCAGTTTCAACTTTAACAAAAGTTAAATTCCGCCAACTGGTCCCCATCACAAGGGTTACTACATCTGTAATTTTCATTGCTAATTTCTCGTTTCTCCTTCAGATACACGACGTTGCCCGCTTCCTTGTTGTTGTGCGGATTCAATTGTAGGTGCTTCTTCACCTGCTTCAACCATTCGCCGAATAAGTCTTTCTCGCATCACTTCTGCCACATTTTCATGCGAACGGAGTCCGATAAGATTTCGTAACTCGTAGGGGTCTGCATCAAGGTCGTAGAGATATTGTTCCACATATACATCAGAACCAGCATCTTTGCCACCACCTTTATTTGGAGCATCAACACCGTATTTCCAACGTTGGGTGCGCACTGCGCGTCCTACCTGTGCCTCGCTAATTTGGACGAACACCTCTTCGGGCCAATCATCTGTTTCACCGCGCAGAAGCGGTAGAATAGATCGTCCCTGCATTTCATCAGGCACAGCCAAATCTGCTGCATCCAAAAGTGTCGGTGGTAGGTCTACAAGACTTACAAGTTCTTGAATCTGCCCGCCTCCTATAAATCCGGGTCCGTGGAATGCAGTCGGCACACGGATTGAACTTTCGTGGCATGAACGCTTATATTCACTGTTGCGAGTTTTGAAATGACACCCATGGTCAGAAGTAAACAAAATAATTGTATTATCAAGTAAATCAAGACTTTTTAGGGCGTCTAAAAGTCTACCAAGTGCCTCATCAAGCCTTTTCACCATGCCGTAGTAGCCACCTAAGTGCTGATGCGTTGAGCCACCCAGCGCGGCGAGATCAGGTGGAATCCACTTGCCAGTATACCTTTCCCTATATCCATCCGGTGGCGGATAATCGTCCAGATGATTTTGGTGATGTGGTTCTATATATGATGTAAAGAGGTAAAAAGGATCGTTTTTGTGTTGGTCAACGTAACGTATCACCGCATCTGTTAAAGCGTCTACACGATAACCGGGCAGGTCAACAGGTTGGTTATCGTTATCAAACAACCTTGTTTGATATGCATCAGAGGTCATTTCCAGCACATTAGACGCTAACCAGTAGTCATATCCGCCACGGTTCTCAGATGGAACAGCTCCGGTACTTCCTGAATAGAGATGCCATTTACCGATATATCCCGTCGCATAACCTGCATCACCGAAGTGATGTGCAAGCGTTTTGAGATTGGGTGATAACGGGATACCGTTTCGGAAGCATCCTGTGCGAGTTGCATATAACCCTGTTTGTAGGCATGAGCGCGCAGGTCCGCAGACAGGTTGACACGTAAAAGATCGGTGGACATGTGTGCCGCGCTGTGCCATCCGATCAAAATTGGGCATCAAATCGAGCGGATTGCCGTGCAAGCCAGAGGTGTCCCACCGCTGTTGGTCAGTAAAAAAGACAATGACGTTCGGTTGATTTGCGTCAGTTTGTGGCATATTTCTGTTTTTTCCTCTTTATTCAGGTTTGAATAATCCATTTTAATGAATTATTTGATTGGTGTCAAGCGGAAATGCATCAGGGCATCGGTTGCAAAGGCGTTCAGTTATCGTGGCGAATTCATGAAAAGACCGTGAAACCAAACGAATCCTATTTTACGATCTTATTATTCAAAAACGTTACGCAGTTTCCAATTTCCTAATACCGTTTTCGTAATTTACCTGATAAGGCACATCTGGTACTGGCATTGAACGAATAGCTAACTCACCAAAAGTGATAAGCGGCTCGGAAAGTAGAAGCAGCTCATCAAGAGATTCAGATGGTGTTTTGTCAGTTGTGTCTAACACGATTTTACATCCTTTTTGGGTAAATAGAGATTTGTCAATCTCCTCTCCAAAAAGTTGTTTAAGTGTCGGAATATCCTCTGCCTTAATAATCTGATATTCGTGAGGATTGACTTCCATTCGCTCTTTTATCACGTCATCGCTTGCAGTAACGTGGATCAAAACCACATCTGGCAATCTTGCCTCCATAACTTGCGTTTCATAGCCACGCTGCGCGCGGTAGTGGTAATTCTGATAATATGAACTTTCCGGATCACTACCATAGACTGTCGTGTAAACCGCTTCCTCTATGTGCCATCCCGCAATAAGTGTATTTGGATAGTTTTTAATGACTTCAACGTGATACTGTATCTGCATCCGTTGCATTCGCTCTTTCACATCATTCGGGAAGTCTACGTATGCTGCTCTCGATTCTGCGCTCAATGTGGAATCTGGAATGGTAAAATGATCGTCAACGTGAACGGCTAATTTCCTGTGCCGATAGTATTCAGTTAACAAATTTATCAATGTTGATTTTCCTGCATATTCAATGCCGACAAAAACACAACGCATAAAAATACCTCGCTTTTGAATTAGAAAATGTTTTTTGACTTGCCTTTAGATTTATCACGAAATTGGAATAATGTCAAGAGTCTAAATAGGTTGCAACGATGGTATCTTCACTATCATTTCCTTGACAATAACACTATTGCAAGGTATAATAAACCGTAACCGAAATTTTCACATGAGGAGCCACCTATGGAACAAATTCAGACTGTCAAGATTCAATATCTAGATCCCTCGGAAACTTACACTGCTCATATCCAAAAGAGTGAGGACGGTTGGATAGGGTGGATACCGGAAGTTCCTGAAGTTGAGTGTGAAGAAAACACTCAAGAGAAATTGCTGAAAACCATGGAAAGCAAACTTCATGCGGTCTTAACTGCTGAGTGGGAAGTATGGTGCAAGCAGCTTGAGGAAGACGTGCAAGATGGAAAATTAGATCATCTTTTAGAAGAGGCTGTTGAAGATTTGCGAGCAGGTAGGTGCAAAGATCTATAAAACGACACCTTATTTTTGGAGATGTTATCGAAACCTCCCGCGAGTGGTCCAGCATCAAGCAGGCAATAAGTTTGAACTCCTAAAGCAAGATTCGAAACATCCATCTTTGAATTTAAAGAGAGTAGGTGCGCGTTGGGCTGTAAGAATTAACAGAGATTACCGCGCCTTAGCACGTGAAGAAAATGGGACATTGGTCTGGTTTTGGATCGGTAAACATGATGAATACATCCGAAGAATACGACACCAAGACGACTAAAAAATCAACTCTCAAAAATTATACTTATGCTAACAATTGGCAATCTCAACATCCTCGATTTTCCACTTCTGCTTGCACCGATGGAAGATGTCAGCGATCCGCCTTTTCGCGCAGTTTGCAAAGAGAATGGCGCGGACATCATGTATACCGAATTCATCTCCTCCGAGGCACTCATTCGTGATGCTGCACGAAGTGTTGCCAAGTTAGACATCTTTGAAAACGAAAAACCGATTGGCATTCAAATTTTTGGACACAATATTGAAGTGATGCGCGAATCCGTTGAAATCACTGAACGTGTACAACCTGACATTATTGATATAAACTACGGATGCCCAGTGAAAAAGGTCACTTGTAAGGGGGCAGGCGCAGGAATCTTGCAGGACATTCCGAAAATGGTCAAAATGACCGCTGAAATGGTGAAGGCTACGGAGTTACCCGTTACCGTCAAAACACGATTAGGATGGGACGACAACACGAAGTATATTGTTGAGGTAGCAGAACGTTTACAAGATGTTGGTATCCGCGCGATTGCCATTCACGGCAGGACACGACGGCAAATGTATAAAGGTGATGCTGACTGGACACTCATCGGAAAAATAAAAGATAACCAGCGCATGACTATCCCTGTTTTCGGTAACGGAGATGTAGATAGTCCTCAAAAAGCAGCGCAGATGCGGCAACAATACGGCGTGGATGGCATCATGATTGGTCGTGCTGCGATTGGCTATCCGTGGATTTTTAATGAAATTAAACACTACTTTGCCACAGGTGAACTGCTTCCGCCGCCCTCAATAGACGAGCGTATTGCTGTATTTAGAAAGCACTTAGATTTTTCTATTGAGTGGAAAGGTTTAAAACTTGGACTCATTGAGATGCGACGACACTATACGAACTATTTCAAAGGCATTCCACACGTCAAACCTTTCCGTTACCGTTTGGTCACCTGTGATAGTTACGATGGCGTTTTAGGTATCGTGGAAGAACTCCGCGCACATGCTTACCGATACACAGAACGGACAGACCAATTAGCGTTTAGTCCTTCACTCAATTGAAAAACTTGACGCAAAAGCAGAATAGTTTTATCATAGAATAAAAGACATCAATAAGGACAGGATATGAACAAAATACCCTTTATGAAACTCAGTGGTGCGGGTAATGACTTCGTAATCATCAACAATTTAAACCGAGTCGTAGATAGCACAGATTCAGAATTCATGAATTTCGTTATGAAGCTATGCCAACGCCGTATGTCAGTTGGTGCGGATGGCGTGCTGCTTGTTGAACCGACAGATGATGTTGATTTCCGAATGCGTTACTTTAACGCTGATGGTGGAGAGGTTGAAACCTGCGGAAATGGGGCACGTTGTATTTCTAAATTCGCTTACTTAAACGGTATTGTGTCAGAACAGATGCGATTTCTGACAAATGCTGGTGTTTATGAGGCAGAAGTAGTCGATAAAAACGTTAAAGTACGCATGAGCGACCCTACGGATATTCGGATTAATGTTCCACTTCGTCTTGAAGATGGGCTGCATAACGTAGGTTTTGCGAACAGCGGCGTGCCGCATGTCGTTTTCTTTGTTGATGATCTGGAAGCGACTGATGTTTTTGATCTCGGACAACAAACACGTTATCATAATGATTTTAAGCCTGCTGGCACCAATGCGAATTTTATCCGTATTCACTCACAGGAACTTATTGAAATTCGCACGTATGAACGGGGTGTTGAAAATGAGACACTTGCTTGTGGCACGGGGTCTATTGCATCTGCTATTGTTTCTGCAACTTTAGGCAAGGTTAAATCACCTGTCTCCGTCAAAACAGCGAGCGGTGTTGTCTTAAAAATACACTTTGATTTGGAAAATGACGAAGCAAAAAACGTCTATCTTGAAGGTGATGCTCGCGTTATATTTGCAGGCGAACTTACACCGGAAGCATGGGATTATTAGAAACAATAGGCACATTCTGTTGTGCCATAGTTATCAAGGAGGGATTTAAATGTTTGAGGGCTCTTATGTTGCACTCGTTACACCATTTAAGGACGATGAATCGTTAGATGAAGCAAAACTGAAAGAACTGATTCAGTTTCAGATTGAAGGCGGCACACACGGCATCGTCCCGTGTGGCACAACAGGTGAATCCCCCGCGCTTTCTGATACTGAACACGACAGAGTAATAGAGATCACCGTTGAAACAGTAAATGGAAGGTTACCTGTCATCGCTGGTACTGGCTCAAATTCAACGACACGGACCCTGCGAGCGACAGAACATGCTAAAGCCGCAGGTGCAGATGCGGCACTGATTGTCACCCCTTATTACAACAAACCGACACAAGAAGGATTATACGCGCACTATATGAAAATTGCAGATACGGTTGACATACCGATTGTTGTCTACAACGTGCCGGGACGTTGCGGCACGGACATTCTCTCACCAACCATTGCCCGCCTCGCCGAACATCCAAATATTGTCGCGCTTAAAGAAGCAACAGGTGAACTCAAGCGTGCAAGTGAAGTTGTTAACCTATGCCCTGATGATTTCGTTGTCCTCTCAGGCGATGATGTCAACACACTGCCGATTATGGTAGTAGGTGGAAAGGGTGTAATCTCGGTTGTCGCAAACATTGCTCCTTCCGATGTAGCGGAGATGTGTAACGCCTTTCACGCTGGAAATCTTGAACTTGCTCGGAAACTTCATTATAAAACTTTACCGCTGGCAGTTAATCTGTTTATTGAAACGAACCCAATTCCAGCAAAAACTGCGTTGATGCTGATGGGCAAACTCAACGGGAAAGTGCGCCTTCCGCTTGCTCCGATGGAACCTGCGAACCTCGAATCCCTCCGAAATACGCTTGCGGAAACAGGATTGATTTAAATGAGGGGTGGGGTGTGTAAAGTTTTTGTTATAGTAACGTGAGTTTGATAATAAAATGTGAGTTTGCTCTAAACACTTTTCAAGTCTAAAAAAGCACTGTTTTTGTAGCATAACCTGTTAGGTTGTGCCGTTTTTGCGAAAAATAACAGAGCATGCTGCGGGTGAAACTTTTCAAACTCACGTTAAAATACGCATCAACCGAGATACAGACAAAAAATACCCCCACAATTGAAACTCCAATAAAATCACAATAGAATCCCAATAAGAA
>JAPPMR010001016.1:0-713 GCA_028818995.1 Candidatus Poribacteria bacterium
CGCCAAAACCTATCCTTTTTCGCAAAACTTGGCGGCAGAAAGAAAGTATCAAACGCGGAACTGGATGAGACACTCGGCAGAGTCGGTTTAGCCGAGGAGGCATTTACACGTCGTGTCAAAACTTTCTCTAAAGGGATGCGGCAACGCCTCGGCATCGCAATTGCGATTATGAAAGATGCACAGGCTGTGCTGCTTGACGAACCAACTTCCGGGCTTGATCCGAAGGGTGGTGCCGATTTTCTGAACCTCTTACGTCAACTCAAAGAGGAAGGAAAAGCCATCTTTATGTCCACTCACGACATCTTTCGCGCGAAGGAGATCGCTGACAGAATCGGAATCCTTGTGCAAGGCAACCTCGAGCGAGAATTAACCCGCGAAGAGATTCAAAATGAAAACCTTGAGGAATTGTATTTGCACTATGTCGCTGGATATGAACCCGAAGAAGCGAGTGAGTAAAAAACATCGGGCATTTATTGATTAAGTTATTGTATAATTTAATTGTAGGGCGGTCCCTTGTGCTTGCCCTCGTTTATAGCAATACATCAGAAGAAATCAAATATAGGTTGGGTAGAGCGCAGCGGAACCTATAACTCTCAATTCAGCGGTCCTCCGCCCTGGTAGGGGGGGGGTTTTTTTATGGGGGGTTTTTTTTTAGTAGTGGGGGGTAGGGGGGGGGTGGAAAAAACACCCCCCGGGGTTAAATAATTAAAAAA
>JAPPMR010001016.1:723-4806 GCA_028818995.1 Candidatus Poribacteria bacterium
TTCCCGTTTTACGGGGGGTACAACCGGGTGGCGGGGGTTTAAAAAAACCGCCCCTACCGTTTACTCATATTAAAACATATACCAATAAAGGAAAAACCGTGCAAATTAAAATACTTATGCTGGTTTGCGTCATCATGACGGGGATGTCTCTGAAAGTTGTGCTGGCAGCAGAGCATGAAGAAACACCTCCCACCGATGCTGATACCACAAAAACCAGAGATGAACAGAGTCGTCAAATCCTAATAGAGACTGCACGTTTAGAGATGGAATTGGCGGAAAACCTAATGAAAAAGAAGCAGATTGAACTTGAGAACTTACAATCGATGATGGATGAAGAAAACAATATCGTCACAGTCTCGGAGGTAAATAAAGCTGAGGAGGAATATGAGAGCGCTGCCTCAGAATATGAGAAATCAAAACTCAATCTACAGAAGGTAGAACTTGATTCACTCAAAGATGCTTGGCACATCACGGTTGAAAGTACACGTTTATACGAATCACGTGACGGTCGTGAAATGTTTTCCATTACATTGCAGAATAGCTCCTTACCTGTCAAATTGGTTGAGAGTTCCAAAGTAATGGGACGAGACATTACCATCAGCGCGCAGATTGATGACATCTTTGTATCCATTAAAGAGAAGGCGGGTTTCGGTTCCGACGGGGCAATTATTGCGGAACCTTACGAACGCCGTATTGAAACACTCAAAGAGAACGAAACTGTCACTTTGGAATTTGAACTTATTAAAGAGGATGTCCGTGATGTTGTCGTTCACTTGAACTATCTTGATACCCCAGATGAACGCCACATTCACCTGAAACAGGTAGACCCTTACATTTCTGTTGTATCCGCAAGGCGTTATAAGGAGGGTGATCGGAGACGTCTGGAACTTGTTATCAAATATGGTGCGGTGGAAGAGGAAGAGGCAAAAAACACTAAAGTTAACACAGCACAAGAGATCAACAATGTCTATGTCTCCATCAAAGACGAAACCGATGCGATTATCGGGTCGCCTTATGAGTTCCGCATTCCAACTTTAAAGGATGGACAGGAGAAAACACTTGATTTTGAACTAAGACGGAATGTAGATAGTCTCACGGTTAATCTCCGATACCTGGACAAGGAATATCTATATAAAATCCATCTTGAAGAGGACACACGCCATATCTCTATTTTGAGTGCGAAAAAATTTCGCGTTGACAACCAGATGATGGTGACAATTCAACTAAAGAACACATCAACGACAGAAGCAATGCCGATCAATGCGACTCCCGAAGAAATCGCAGCGGCAAACGAGATCCGCGCAATTTATGTCTCTTTACTTGATGCCGCAGATAGCACAAATATCGTTAAACCGTATGAAGAAAAGATTGCTGTTCTCGGTTACAATGAAACTGTGGAATTGACATTCCAACTCCAGAAAGACGTTGATAGCCTCAGGGTATCAATGAAATACCCTGAACTTCCTGAACCTGACATGCGCCTGATCTATCTTCAAAAAGAGTCCGCATTAGATGTAGTAAATGTCAGTTCGCTGCGTTTTTCACAGGAAGGTAATTTAGGCAGCAGTGTCACCTACGATATAACGTTGGATAGGTTGGCAGAGACCGAAAATACGTTCCAATTGCGTGTCATTAACCTGTTAAATCGCCTTTCCTTTGAATTCCAAGACCCAGACACACAGTCGAGGCAGTCACAAGTCAAGTTTACGCAGGAACAGTCAAAGCGGAACCTGTCACTGATTGTTTATCTACCGGAAGAATTGGATGCATCCTATCTTGATAGCACGCTTGAGTTCTATGTTGCTGTACTTGATGAAACCGAAGCAAACGAACTCGGAGGAACAAATAATCGATTAGATTTACCCGCTGAAAGAATCGCCAGCATACAAGGTGGTGTAGAGCGGTTTGAACTGATTCCAAAGGGTGTACCGGAAATTGAAGTTTCTGTCCAAAATGCGTTCCAAACTATTAAGATTGATGAGCAAGTTAATATGACCGCAAAATTAAAAAACATCGGTACTCGTGATCTCGTTGATATCCGCATGCTCGTTGATGTCAATCCGGATTGGAAATATACGGTTTCACCAGAAGTCATCGCATCACTCGGACGAAACGAAGAAACGGAAATACAACTCACACTCAATCCGCCTGCGGACATTACCGTAGGAGAATATCAAGCGAAACTCAGCGCGGAAGTAACGGTTGACAACCGAAAATTTCCAGCACGCGACCGTTCTATCACAGTACTAGTTGAATCAAAATCACAAATGTCGGTAACGACGCTATTATTTGGTGCGTTGATACTCCTTATGATCGGTATTGTTATCGTTACAATCCGCATTAGCCGACGGTAGAAAACAATTTAGGACTTACCCACAAACGGTAGGCGCGTTTTGTAAACGCGCTGATAATTCAAAATTCTGCTGAAATTACATCATTTTAGCCATAATTATTGCAAGAATCGTGAAAATTGCGTAAGTCCTACAATTTTTGGAGATTGAAATGAATAAAAGTTTGACGCCGCTGGCAGCCTGCCTATGTTTTATTTTTCTGTTGTTTGTAAGTCAAAGTTTGTTATTTAAAGATGTTGGTCTTGTATATGCCCAGGAACTTGTCTCACTTCGGTCAACTCGCGCAATAGAACTCGCTTTGCAGAACAATGAGGCGGTGAAAAAAGCGGAAAAAGTAGTAGAACGTGCAAAAGCAAACCTGCGCGTATCTAAAGCAGTATATCTGCCACAAGTAGGGGTCACGAGTCAATATCAACGCCAAAAAAACGGTGATTTTGATGAAAAAGATTATCTCACCCGTGCACAGATGAGTGTTATCCTCGCCCAATTCGGTGAAATTCCGAGAGGGCTTGACGCCGCACAGGAGGAGGTACGCAAGGCAGAAATTGAATACGAACGTGTAAAAAAGGAAACGGTTCACGCCGTTCGGAATCTTTGGCACGATATTACGCTCACGCAAGAGGAAATTAAGCAACGCCGAGCGATTGAGGTAGAACTCCAGAAAAAACTGAAGAGTACACAGACCAAGCACGAAAAAAAACGTATTCCTTATCTCATCCGCCTCAATACGGAACTTGAATTGTCCGAACAACAACTTGACCTTAACAAACTCCAACGACGACTTGATGTGGACACAGCAGAACTCATCCGTCTTACCGGACTTGATCCACTGGCACAGGTCGTTCTCTCACAATCCCTCCCTGATGATGATGTAACGTTGGCGGCTGCTGTTGAACTTGCACTTGCTAATCGGCTGGACCTACGCGACTTACAAGGTGATATTGCGCGTCAAGAACGTCTGGTCGTGGAAACAGTGTGGAATCGTTTTCCTGAAATCTCTGCTGAAGCACGCTACAAAGATCTGCATCTGCTATTGCAACAGCATCAACAAAACAGAACTTGGGATGCAAAGGCACTTTATGATCCGATAATACTTGATAGAGAACGGGATGCCGCGAACATTTTTGAAACAAATCCGCGAACACAAAACGGATGGGAGCTGCGTTTCAACCTCAATATTCCGTTATACGATGGGAAAAAGACAGCAAATCTCCGTTCCGCAGAACTCGCTGAACTGGACAGACTCCAATTGGAATACGTCGAAAAGACGAAACTCATCAAGGTAGCGGTGCGACGTGATTATCGGGAAGTGGCAAATGCGAAAGAACGGATGGAAATTGAGCAAAAACGTGTGGATATTTTTAGGGAACACCTTCGGGCAATAGAACGGGTCCTTGAAGAAGGCACTGTTGAAATACAAGGTTATCGCGGGTTGACTCTCAACGATGCTTTTCAGGCGCAAGCGCAATTCACGGGGGCACAGCGGGTTTTTTATCAAGCACGCCGAGATTACGCTAAAGCAAAGGAAAAACTACGGGAAACAATGGCTTGGATAGAGTAAAGATGGTTTTCAGCAGTAGTCTTTTACCCTCTGTAGGAGCGATCTCCGAATCGCGACCCGTTTGTAGTCGGGAATCGGAGATCCTCCTACAGCTCAGACCTACGTTTCGCTTTTCTTAACTTCGGTATTCTGTGGAGCGTACTTTAAGTATTCCAAATCCCTTAGATGTGG
>JAPPMR010001016.1:4816-7142 GCA_028818995.1 Candidatus Poribacteria bacterium
GCTCAACGTCCGCTAACTGTGAACGGATCTCCTGCAAATCTACACCTATCTGCTTCAAATTCGATTCAACTTGCTCATAGGTTTGATTCGAAGATTGTCTTGAGAAATATGATGTTCCCTGCCATATACCTACAAGCACAGCAACTGCTATGCCACTAATAAGAACCGCCGTAATAGTGGACAGTACAGCGACGTATTTGAATATCAAAAAGAGCAGCACCCCAAGTAATGTCAGTATTAGAAACAGCATACAATTCCCTCCTTTTACTCACTACCTTTAGCAATCTGGATAAGCTGTCTAACCTCTTTTTTCAGCGAGATTATTTCTTCCTGAATGTGATTAACATGTTCTTGTAGTGCCTTTATCTCACTTTTAGTTGCTCCGTTGCCTGCACCAGATACCTTTGTAACGAAAGACATCACCATCCAGACAACCCCAAGTATTGTAACTGCTATTCCAGTCACAATAATCAATGCGGTTACCATTTTAATTCCTCCTATTGTTGTTCTGTTGCAAGATAGAGACTGCAACAAACGAAAAGATAGAAAAAAACGGAAAATTGCACGCAATTAATTGAATTAATGTTCATCCTGGGCAAAAGGACAGAGGCATCCCTTCTAAACATTGCTATCTATAAGTTTCACATGCCCTTTACCTAACCTATGGACTCTTCTTGTAGGAGCGACCTCCTGGTCGCGACTTATTCTACCAAAGTGCACTCGACGGCACGCGGAGCGTGCCTACTACGTTGCATAAACCATTTCAAACAGCCGCGCGCACAAAGGCAAGGAATGCCCCGGCAAGCAGCACAACCAAAAATAACACTAACAAGAACAAATCCATCACCGCAGCGTTGAAATCACGATTGAGGCTGAGTGTGTCTTTAAACTTGGGAATTGTCTCTGGACTGACAGGTTTTTGCGACATACCCTTAGGCACCCCAATAGCGTGAAGACTCATCGGATCCGCCCTATCAGTGTCAATCACAAAATCTCGATATTCGCGAGCATACCGTTTCGCATTCTCAATAAATTGTAGATGCCGTTCTAACCCTGTCCCAGCAAAAGATTCAAAGAGGTGTTGGACAATCGCCGCAGGCGAGATACGGGTTATCGCACGCGCCCGTTTTCCCTGTGTAATCTGCTGGTTTAGATACTTTTCGGTAAAACGTTCATTCTGTTCTGCATCTACAGTGAGATACTCAGCAATTACGTGAACTGGTGGTGTAGGTTGTGAGTCTCCATATTTATCTTCGTATGCCTTACGAGTCTCACGATCAAGCCTGTTTCTCTCGCTCCAAAATTCCATATATGCCATTGGCACTGATGTCCGACTACCGATAGAGGCTAATGTATTCGGCATAAAAACGACAAAGCTCACCCAGATTAGCAACAGAACAACAAGACTCACCCCACTCTCTCGCACTGCAGCGGAAACCAGAAGCCCCAGAGCAATGAAGATACAAGTATAAAGGATTGTAATCCCGTACAAAATACCTAAACGGCCCCACAACTCGGCATTGAGTTGCACTGAATCTGAGGTGGAAATCAGAAGTAGATTCATTAAAACCGCAATCACAAAAGGAATGTTAATACTGATGAATGCACCTAAAAACTTTCCAACCATTACAGTGTGTCGCGGGATAGGATTTGCTAATATCAATCGCAATGTGCCTCGTTCCAGTTCACCAGAGACTGAATCAAAAGTAAAGAGAATTGCCACAAAACTCAGCACATAGCTGACAATAAACGCCCAATCCATTGTGGTAAAATCAGGACGGATATTGTAGATATTTGGAGTTTCTTGTGGGTGCGACAATCTCCAGAGAGGTCTCACGTTGGCAATATCGCTAAAGTAGTTTTCTCCACTGACGCGCGTTGGCAAAAACACTTCATCACCTTCCGCACAAAAACGGAGTGACGAGTGTGCTTTATACAGGTGCCCAGGTCCTTCTGTCGCGAGGCGATATAAACTTGTACTACGTCCTTCAAGTTTTTTTACCGCTTCCGCAGTGGCATCGTGATATGCCTGTGTCCGATCAGGATGTCCACGCAGATAGACAATAGCATTGATCAGCATCAACGCCAGCAGCAGAACTGCTGTTAATGCAAAACGTAGGCTATTGAGATTATCGTATATTTCGCGTTTTGTTATATGCCAAATCATTTTATAGTTGTCAGTTTTCAGTTACCAGTTATCAGAGCGTAGGTTGGGTAGAGCTTGCGAAACCCATGGGTGTAAACTTAAGAAAATGTCTGAATCATTATGATCCCTTCTCAATACGCATTGTTATTGGGATTGTCCACTCTTCAGTCCCGCTGAATG
>JAPPMR010000108.1 GCA_028818995.1 Candidatus Poribacteria bacterium
GCAGTTGTCTCTGCACAGTGGGTTATGATTTCGGTCTTATTTTCTGCAGCAATTGGTATATCTTTCGGGTTATATCCTGCGATAAAAGCGTCAATGTTATCGCCTATAGAGGCACTTCGCAAAGATTAAAGGTTTTAGTTTAAACTGATTTTAAAATTTGTATTCTACTTCTCACTTATCCCAAGAAACAATAAACCTATTTCCCTAATGACGTCTAATTGAAACCAAGATTAAATTGCAACAGATAAATTGTGATTGTAAATTCAAAAATACGATACATTGTTGATCGGTAAGCTTAGAAAGCGCGTCTATCTACTTATTATCTATGATTCTGCCCAAATAAACCTAAAATCTCTGGAGAGAAAAAATGCGTATAATAGAAGCGATTATTGTAGGGATTGCTGCTATTCGCTCAAATAAAATGCGCTCGTTACTAACGATGCTTGGGATTATCATTGGTGTCGCATCGGTGCTTGCGATGATCTCAATCGGTGATGGTGCAAAGGAGATCGTCTTGCGCGATGCTCAAAAACTTGGTGGGGCAAATCAATTTACTATCTATCGCACGTGGTATAAACGGGTAGGAACACAATGGGTAAGAATACGTAGCAATGAGTATATGAAGTACGGAGATGTGTTGGCAATTGAGGCGGAATGTCCATCTGTGAAGGCAGTAACTCCAAGAATTCCTGAATGGAGGGGTGCGTTAATTGAAGCTGCAAGAGGTGTGCAAACTCGCGCCGGATATAATGGCGTAGATGCTACCTATAAAACTGCAATGGATTGGGATATTCAAGAGGGACGGTTTATTACAGACGAAGATGTGGAAAATGCATCGTCCGTTTGTGTTCTCGGAGATGAGGTGGCGGCATCTCTGTTCGGGGACAAATCACCCCTGGGACAAGAAATTAAGATTGCCAGAGGCAGTGGACGGTATGACCGATGGGGCCGAAGGGATAAGAAGCGATTTACGGAACGTTTCACGGTTGTGGGAACGATGATGCCGAGGGGAAGAAGTCTCCGATTTGGTTGGAGTTATGATAATCTTGTGTTTATGCCGCTAACAACTACCCAAGAACGTTTCACGGGTGATGATAAAATTCAGGATATTGTTGTCTATGCACATACTGTTGAAGATGTCCCGAAAGCAATTGAAGAAGTAAAGGCAGTCATACGCAAGCGGCACAAAAATCAAGATGATTTCATTAGAATATTTGATATGCGAGAAGGTATGGCACAGTTGGAGAAAATTAGTAGGGTGATAAAAATTGCGTTAGGGAGTATTGCTGGTTTTTCGTTGCTTGTTGGTGGTATCGGGATAATGAATATGATGCTGGTTGCCGTCACTGAACGCACTCGCGAGATAGGACTTCGAAAGGCTCTTGGTGCGACACGTTTTGATATCCTTATTCAATTCTTGATGGAGGCTGTTTTCATGTGTGGTATCGGAGGATTGATAGGGATAGGTTTAGGTGTCTTCGCTGGGCAAGGTATGGCACTTCTCGCTGTTAAAATCGCAAAAATTGTGCCCGAATGGCCTTCAGTTGTTTCAACGCAGTGGGTGTTGATTTCTATATCCTTCTCAGCGTTGATTGGTATCTCATTTGGGTTGTATCCAGCGATAAAAGCGTCCTCACTTTCGCCTATTGAGGCACTGCGGACAGATTAAATTCCCTATCCTGGCATTTCGTCATAGGTCTTTCCATCTAACTCTCTTCCCGTTTTTGATTTGCGTGTGCCGCCCCACTGCTTAAAGAAAAATTTTACATCCTCTCTTTCACACTGATCTCGGATGTCAATAACCCAGTCCTTTTTCATTTCACGGGCACCAGGACCAGATTCTCCACCCACTATAACCCAGTCTATTCCGCTCAACTCTAATTCTGGGAGCGGACCGATAAGCGGTTCAAGCGAAAGAAATTTAATGTGCGCACCTGTTTGGCGTAGATCGTCAATCCTATCCATCACACAGTCATCTTCTACACTAACTCCCATCCAGACGTTTGAAGGCCACGGCAACTTCGGACTGTATTCCAACAACCGAGATGCACGCTTTGTTAAAACTTGAAATTGGTGCCAATTTGCTTTTTCCATGACAGAAAAAACTTCTTGAATATAATCCAATTCGATTTTTTCATGAAACAGATCACTCATGGAATTAACGAAAATACGGCGAGGCTTTTTCCATTTTAATGGTTCATAAAGTAAAGAGCGAACGGGGCGAACCTCTCGCGTCCACTGTGGACCAGTTTTCGTGTTTTTTGCTAATCCTTCGTAAGCCATGCCTTTACCAGAAAACCGTGCTGCAATGCGTTCGGCATAACAGAATCGGCATCCTTCAGATACGCGAGTGCAGCCGCGAACAGGATTCCATGTAGATTCAGTCCACTCAATACTTGAAGATAAGGTAGCCATTATATTACTCCATGAATGGAAGCGTTAGTTGCGATGGGGTCCGCATTTTCTCTAAAATGTCCTCTGCAATTTTTAGTGCTATTGAAGCATTGGGATTTCCTGCTGCAAAGCATAGTAAATACATCAGAGAATTTTTCGAATTGCGAAGATGAAAAGGATTCTGAGCAACGAACTCAAAGATACTTGCTAAACGCTTTAGATAATACTGTTCAATTATTGAAAAGATATTGTCTTTTTTCACAAACCCAACGTTTTCACTGAATAGAGATAATTGTGGAGACAATTGGTAAAACTCCTCAAACCAGTCAGTTCTACCGAATAATTGGTCAAGTTTCTTTCTATGAGGTTTTAGAATGTTCCCATCATTTTTCAACAACCTGTTAACACCCATACCTATCGGAAAAAGAAGCCATAAGTCAATTGCTTGAGTACGTGCAATTAGTTCAATAGTTGTCCAGTCAACTTCCATTCCGTAAGGATCTAAAAAGACAAGTGCTCGGTTTTCCTTCCAGTTAGTTTCTTGACATCTATTTCTTACAGATTCATTGGCTTCTTTGTTGATACACTTAATGTTACGGTCTGGAAACTCATCTTTCAGTTTCTTTAGTTCTGCAAAACTACGTTTATCTGCTTCAATAAAAACGTAATTTGGAAACGGACGTTTTACTTCCAAAGCACGTCGCGCAGATCCCGCCAAAAAACTTTGTATTGCAGGATCATCATGATTTTTAAGTTCACGATACCCCATACCAGCGAAAGCATCTATGTACGTATATTTATATTTGCGAAGACGCATAATTTTTGTGTATGCATCCAGGTACTTGCTAACACATTCCAACTTTTGCTCTGTCCAGTCTCCACCAAACGTTTGGCCAATATTATTCATTTCCTCTCCCAATTTAAGTTAATTAAATTATCACTGTATAACATTGTATCAATTTTACTCATATTTTGTCAAATTAGTTTTTTGGATAATCCACTTACAATTATTTTGCAATAAACCCATTTCCCAATTTTAACGTCAAACTGAATTAAACTCGGATGTGCAAATAGAGACGGACGAGACTATTGAAACTGGACAATCTGTTACAGGTGTAGATGCACAAACAGCGATCACCGTGCTAAAGGAACATCTGACTGAAACAAAGACGGAACTCAAAGATGCGAAAGCGCGTGAGACGGAACTTTTGTCTCTATTAAAGACAGAACAAGAGAAAACCAAATTACTTATGTTATCAGGGTCTGTCAAGAGACCGCCAAAATTCTCATTTTGAAACTATTTTAGGTGGAAAAGATGAAAACAAAACTTGCTTACATGGTACTTGGCGCGGTCATCGCGTCTATTGGATATTTTGTCGGTTGTCAACAATCTCATTTTGCCCAGGTTGATGCAGGCAAAATAGAATGTGATGAATTACATGTCAAAAAACATATCACCATTGCCAGTGAAACAGAGGCAGATGGGCAACCGAATATCGTTCTATCTGTGGATGAAGAAACAGGTGCGTCTATTTCAGTAAAAGCAGGCGACTTACTATTTGCTGGTAAATCTGTCTGGATAAGAGCTGACGACGGTATAGGGGGAGTTTTTATACAGGTTTCGGATGGCAGTGATCTGTACATGTTTCCAAAGCCGCAGCCGCTTTACCAAAGGAGAAAACAGTGACCAGTGAAGAATATTATCAGAAAGTACAAGAATTCCATCAGCGAGTAGAACAGAATCTATCAATTCTTGTAGAAACAGGGAATTCAGAATATTTAGAAAATGTTGTTAATATGTCAAATAATGATTATATGGCGGAAATTATTCGTGAAATAGGTGAATTAGAATCAGTTATCCGAGGCGGCCCAGCCTATGTAGAAAGTTTGACCTCACTTGCAGGCATTATCGCCGAATGGTCAATTATTCTTAGCACTACCGGAATATCAGAGTGAATTGTGAAAATAGAGGATTTGATATGAAAACCGAAAAACGCGAGACATATCAAAAGCGAGATTACCGGAACTTACTCATCACAAGTTATCTGATTCTGTCTACCTTGTTTTGAATACGTGCGATCCAATTCGGATGAGATATGTGGGTGTGGTGTGTCAAATTCCATATAACATAATTGTATTCCAAACAACATCAGGAAACTCTTGGCAAATTAAGGAAGGAGTTTATACCACCGTCTTTTTTATCAATTGTCCGAACCTTATCTGCTTTTTTCTGTCTAAATAACCAAGTATAGAAGTAAGTATTTCATGGCATTGGAGACAAGAAATGCGCATATTTGAGGGATTATCCGTAGGACTTTCTGCAATTCGTAGCAATAAACTGCGCTCGCTGCTGACGATGCTTGGTATTATTATAGGCGTTGCATCGGTACTTGCGATGATCTCAATCGGTGATGGTGCAAAAGAGATTGTGCTGCAGGACGCACAGAAGCTCGGTGGTGTCAACCAATTCACGATGTATCGCAGCAGCTACAAGCGGGTAGGTAGCCGGTGGATGCCAAATCGTAGCAACGAATACTTCAAGTACGACGACGTATTAGCGATAGAAGCAGAATGTCCATCCGTAAAGGTAGTTGTGCCTCGAATACCAGAATGGCGGGGTGTACAGATTCAAACTAATGATGGCTCTGAAACTCGCAGTGGATATAACGGTGTGAATGCCTCATTTTCAGAAGCGATGGACTGGAAAATTCAAGAAGGACGTTTTATTTCTGATGAGGATATTGAAAACAAAGCGAAAGTTTGCGTTTTAGGTACTGAGGTAGCATTTAACCTATTTGGTAACAAATCCCCCATAAAGCAGGAAATCAAAATCGGTAGAGGTGGAGGCAGATTTGATAGATATGGCAGAGGTGATCAGGTGCGGATCGCTGAACGTTTTACCGTTGTCGGAACAATGGAAGGCCGTGGCAGAAGTCTCCGATTCGGATGGAACTTGGACGATATGGTTTTCATCCCCATCACAACAGCACAAGAGCGTTTTACCGGTAACGATCATATTGTAATGTTATCTGTTCACGCCAACACCGTTGACGATGTTCCGAAAGCAATAGAAGAGGTGAAAGAAGTAATGAGGGCACGCCATAAGAATCAGGATGATTTCTTCAGTCTTAGGGATATGCGAGAAGGTATGGCGCAGTTAGATAAAATTAGTAATGTCATAAAAATTGCGTTGGGTAGCATTGCGGGTTTTTCTCTGCTTGTCGGTGGTATCGGCATTATGAACATGATGTTGGTAGCAGTTAGCGAACGCACGCGTGAGATCGGTCTGAGAAAGGCACTCGGTGCGAAACGTCTTGATATTATGCTACAGTTCCTAATAGAATCCATTGCGATGTGTATTATAGGTGGGGCTTTAGGTGTCGGGTTAGGTTATCTCGCGGGTGAAGGTATGGCAATTATCGCTGTGAAGATTGTCAAGATGGTGCCGGATTGGCCAGCAGTTATCTCTATGCAGTGGGTTATTATCTCTGTCTCATTTTCTGCATTGATTGGTGTCTCTTTTGGGCTTTATCCTGCATTGAAAGCGTCAGCGCTCTCCCCAATAGAAGCCTTACGTACTGAGTAGGAGGAAATCTATATGAATCTATTTGAATGTATCATTTTAGGTATTACCAGTTTGCGTCGTAACCCGCTCCGCACCAGTCTGACAATTTTAGGAATTATCGTTGGTGTTGGTTCTGTGGTCAGTATGGTCTCTGTTGGAGATGGATCCAGGTCTATGGTGTTACGGGAAATTGAACGGACCGGCGGAACAAAAATGGTAGAAATCTATAAAGACGATTGGGATAGGCAATCTGGTACATTAAGTCGTGCAGCGGGCGAAGCTGTTAGAGGTAGGAGTCGTTGGCGTAGAAACCGCGCTGAGCATTTGGAAACAGAGGATGCTTTTGAAATCTTGAAGAGTGCTCGTGGTATCGTTAACGTTGTAGCAGAAGACGATATGCCCGGTTGGAGCGTGAGTTTCAAGGGACGTAAGAAGGAATCCCGAATTGTAGCATCAACAGCGGGATACGACCGTTCATATAACTGGTTCACCTCAAGTGGCAGATTTTTCAACGCGGATGAGGTAGAAGCTGCCAGTAGTGTTGCTGTGATCGGCTCAAAAATTGCGGAAGAGGTGTTTTTGAACGAAGACCCAGTTGGGAAAGAGATAAAAGCCTCTCGTCCTTCTTATTGGCGGGGTAGAAGTGGACTCTATGAGGTGCGCCTTAAGGTCATTGGTGTGATGGAAGAGAAGGGTGATGCCATGGACACCACCGGTTGGGATGACAGATTCATCATTCCCATTACAACACTCCAAGAACGTTTTAAAGGTCGCAATGATGTTGAACGCATTCGCGTTGAAGCAGTAGATGTAGATACAATTCCGCTTGCAATAGCGGATGCTAAACAGATTTTAGGCAGAATACACAACAACACAGGTGAAGAATATAACTATTGGACCGCACAAGAGGAATTGGCTACTGCCGATAAAGTCGGGTTAGTGATGAAGGCTTTAATGGGTGGTATCGCTGGGATTGCATTGATGGTTGCAGGCATCGGTGTGATGAATATCATGCTCGTATCCGTAACTGACCGCACGCAAGAAATTGGATTGCGAAAAGCACTCGGTGCAACATTCAATGATATCATAACCCAATTCCTGATTGAGGCATCTGTCCTCACTTTATTGGGTGGAGTTCTTGGGTCAATCTTAGGGGTATTCATGGGACAAGGT
>JAPPMR010000102.1 GCA_028818995.1 Candidatus Poribacteria bacterium
CTCACATCAAGAAATGCAGTACAAGGTTTTTTGGCAAGTGGAAAACTCGTCAGAACTGCTGCGCGAAGAAATCAAAGTACTAACTACAGCAGAAACGACACCGATTACTATTCCTGTCTACGGACTGATTTGCACCGCCAAAGGTGAAAACTCCCCGACAACAGAGAGGTAAACTTTTATGAGAATAAAAGCTTTAAATTGCATTCACAGATTCTATACATTTCTATTTGGTTTCAGGAGTTTTATAGGTAAAAAAAAGATAGTCCTAAAATCTTTTTTATCTTTAGTCTTATTATGTGTATTTTTAAGTGGACACAGTTACGCTAAAATATGGAACGACTCATTTGATGATGAAGAACTCATAGTATGGGAACCAATTGTGATCGGAAATCAAGGGAGAGCCAAATGGGAAGCTATTGCGGGATTCCTCTTTGCCAATATTGAAGGCCGCGGGAAATTACCCCCAGGATGTGGTAAGAACTCAGCGGGTTTTCTGCACTGGAAAATCATCCAACTTAACTTTGAACAGTTAACAATAGTAGGTGAAGAAATCACTTATCCGCAGGAAGGAGAAGATGGCATGGGGGAACTCTGCTTGTTTATTGGGAAACGTCAAGATGATCCTGACTTATCAGTAGAAGGTTATCTCATTAGTCCCGAAGAGGTAAGCAGAGTTACCTTCTCGGAGAACGGTAAATATAGCAGAGGAAAGACGAAAGCGTGGTATGGGAACATATTCGAAAGTACTACATGCAATCTTGCGACTGTTTTTGATTCTGGTCATTTCCAAGTCTGGACAGACGGCGATTTGATAACTGAATTTGTTGATGAGAACATAAAAAATATTGATATTGTAGGTTTGCTCATTACGTGTCACTTTGGAGGAGGGTGGTTTGGTAGCAGGATCTCAAGTATCTCAATTACAGATAAAGCAATTCCTAAAGGTAATCTTGCTGTGCAATTACGAGACACACAACTCACGACAACTTGGGGAGAATTGAAGCAGTTTGAGTGAATTTCCGATTCCTAACAGTGTCGTAGGCGATAGTTCCGATTTCTGACTAAAATAGGTCGCGATTCGGAGATCGCTCCTACAGAGGAGTACTTCCGAGAATGACACATTATATTTTAGAAATGGTATTACATTGGCACAGCAAAGGAGTTAAATATGAAACAGGTCCGAAATACCTTCGTCTGGATAACACTGTTTTCTTTGTGTGGTATTTTTCCTCTATCCACCTTATCACAAAGTTATCAAGATGATTTTGACGTATTGAAAGAAAAAAGCTGGAAACATTGGGGTGAATATGCGATATGGAGAGTTGAAGATGGATTTTTAAAGGGATGGATACAGTCACCACCCGCTGGCGGGGAGCCTTGGCCTACAATAGAACTGCTCCAATTCAATGATCCCAATGGGTCTGATGTAGATTTTGAAATCAACGATCAAGAATTCATTCAGAGACGAGTAAAAATTCCGGGATATGAAAACATCACTATTACAGTAAAAAATATAGCTCAAAAGCAGAGTTTTGGGATTGCCCTCGGGAGACGACTTCCCGATTCGAGCAAGCTATTTTTCTATCTGTTTAATACAAATGATATTTACGCTGCGCATCTCGGTCCTCAGGCAGGTTTTGGAATACCGTTTGATACTAAACCTTTGCAGGCGCAAAAACAGGGGTTTATTCTGGATGTCCTAAACCGATGGAAAACATTGGAATTAGCATCTATGGAAATTCGTTTTAATCGTGGACATTTTCAGTGGTTCGCGGATGGTAAAAAACGCGAGGAATTTGAAGACCCTGAATTCCCTTCGGTTGAGATTTTTGGGTTTTTCATTAGAAGCGATGGACTTGCTGTTGGGCATGGACGGGTAGATTCATTCAAGATAACGGGCCCAGGATTATCCGTTTCCCCACAAGCGAAGTTAGTGACTACATGGGGACAACTCAAGCAACATCAGTAGTTATGCCAAGTTCAGGCACACATATAGTGAGAAAATGCAAACCTAATGTACAACACTACCCTTATTTATGTCGCCTTGTTTCTACTATGCTTCGGTACTCCTATTGGAATCTGCCAATCTCAAAATGTTGGCACAATTCAGGGACAGGTAACAGATAACCAAAACAATCCACTCTCCGAGTACACCGTCTCTGCAGTATCACAAACAGACAAGGTGACTTACGCCGCCAAAACCAATTCAGGTGGGCAGTTTTCACTAACAAACCTCCCTGCTGGCACTTGGGATATAAAAGTTCGACACCTCAGCACATTACTTGCACAACGCGAAGTAACAATTACTGAAGAATCCGATGTTAATGCCAATTTTACCATTGAAGGCACAGGGATTATATCGGGATTTCTGCTTGATTCTGATAACAAACTTCCGCTACCGATTACAGGTGAGGTCCAGATTGGCCTCCTCACACATGACGATGAATGGATAGAAAAGATATATCGCGGAGAGGTATCTAATGGATATTTTGAGGTCAAAAATTTGTTGTCGGGGCACTACGTTATTGTAGATGCTTTTGACGGTTATGTATTCGCTATATCCGATTCTCCCGTAGTGGCTGTTTATCCAGGAGGTCATGTTGATGGTGTAGAGGTGCTTTTGAAACAGGGAGCATCTCTTAATGGTCGCTTTGTTGACGCAGAAAATGGGCTGCCCATATCTGGAGTTTTTGTCAGCGTGGCATCGGAAAAGAGCAAAAGTATTTATCCTGGTGGAATATTTACACATGAAACGGAGTCGGATACAAACGGTGAATTCCGTTTCACAACACCGAATGACTCCACAATTTATTATGCTTTCACACTGATAGCATCGCATCCTCGATATCAAACGCACCGTTGGCGATGGGAGATGTCCTCCGATAAAAATGTCTATGAATTAGGTAATCTTTCACTGAAACCTTTCCTCTCACTGCGGGGAAAGGTTTTTGCTTCAAACCCGCATTATACAGTCAACGGACTCAAGGTGCAGTTAAGGATGCACAACAAGTCTGCTGACTTCTTTCGTGCCGGAGCACAACCCGAACACACAGTACATACTGACGCTAATGGCAATTTTCTTTTTTCTGAACTCCATCCGATTGAATACAGTTTGACAATTTCCCGAGATGATGTTATTATAGCATTCTTAGAGTCGGTCAATCCGCAAAGCAAAAAACATCTTAAAATCCGCCTGTCACAAATGAATACGTTGCACGGCAAAGTTGTTGATATGCAGCAAAGTCCTATTGCAGAAGCGAATCTTTATGCAGCTCGCCAAAGCGAAAACCCAAACGGACACGGTGCGATCCTTACCATGACACAAACGGATGTAAACGGTGCTTTTCGAATGCAGCTGCTACACACAGAACCGCACCTTCTTTCCGTTGAAGTGTCGAAAAAAGGTTACCTTTCAAGGGTATATCCGAATGTAAAAATCGGAAAAGACCTGTTGATTGTTCCGCTCCAAAAAGGGTATGCTATTAAAGGACGCATTATCTTTCCCCGTGATATTCCATCAGATGGATATTATGAAGTGAAGGTTTTTTCCGAAAATACCAGCATGGAGCCAACGTTAAATCCTCTGATGCTGAACAGACCACTCATGTCCAAACAATTTCCTGTAACGGAAACGACTTTTGTGTTGGAGGGTCTCTTTGAGGAAAAGTATAAACTCTATATTATAGGAAACAGTATTGCTGCAACTGAAATAGACGCGAAAGCATCTGCAAATGGCAGAGAAGTTTTCATTGTTGCGGATAAACCAACGGTAGGACTAAAAGGACAATTGCTTTGGGCAGACACAGGTGAACCTGTGCAGCACGCTTTGGTATCGCGCTCTTGGTATCCGTGGGAATTGAGCAAATATGATATGTCATTAACCTTAGATCGCTTTGAAACAGAAACAGACGCGCAGGGTAGATTTTCGTTTTCAAATTTGACTCAGGAACGTTATCAATTATATATTCGTGCTGTTAAATCGGTGTTCGAAAGAGACACAGAAATTTATCAGCGTGTACATATTCAGAAAGAGGTTACAATTCCAGTTTGTAGTGATAATACACATAACATCTATCTTGGAAAGGCAGATGGCACACCGTTTGCACAGTAATAGGCACACGGCGTGTGCCATTTATTGAAAAACACAAAAAATGAAACCAAGTACCCGTTACGTAAAAATTGTTGAATGGTCTGATGAAGATCAGTGCTATGTTGGTAGTTGTCCAGGTCTTTTTTATGGTGGATGTCATGGCGATAATGAACAAGCAGTATTTTCAGAACTGTGCAACATCGTTGAGGAGATAATTGAACAATACCAGCACGAGGGTAAAGTCCTACCTTTGCCAACATCTGGTCAGGATTACGCTAACAAGATGTTAAAAATTGCTTGGCAGAGAGTCTAAGAAAATTGCTGAAGTGATGAGGCAAGGTTTCTGTCCCTCACATACCTAATCAAATTTTCTATTCCAACCGATGAAAACATGACAAACGTCTTTAGAATACTTATCACGATTTATGCTTTCACTATTTTTCAAGGAAGTGCAGCTGCTGTTACGTGGCAAGATGACTTTGATCAAGCAACAGAAGACAACTGGCAATTGCAGGGAAGCGATTCTGTATGGCGGATTGAGGCAGGATTTTTAAGAGCAAAAATAGAAACACAAAAACAGTGGTATACAATATTTGAACTTTACCAATTTACAGAATTCTCTGGACCTTACGATAACATTAGAATTAAGATTGATAATATCGGTGCGGCGGGAGATATTAAATTCGGCATAGCACTTGGGAAACATTTCTTAAATGATGATGGGGAGATAGAGGAAATAGGTTATTACCTTTTTTTTACAAATGATATGCAGGCGTCAAGGGATGGCAAAGTGTTTCTCGGTCCTGGCAAACGCTGGGGCACAGATGTACTCAACGAGATGGTGCTCCACTTTGATGGCGGCAGATTCCAGCTATTTGGAAATGGCGAAGCGCGCATGGATTTTAGAGACGCGAACTTACCGAAAATTGATATTATCGGTCTTGTCCTCGTTGGATATGTTACGGATATGGTTAACACAGGCACAGCATGGGTTGATAAGATTACTATTTCCGGACTTCCAGTCTCACCAAAACAAAAATTAACAACGACATGGGGACACATAAAACGGGAATAGTCCTAAAAAACAAGAGAAATAATGTTACGGAAGAATTTGGATATATTTTTTAATGTCTTTTTGCTATTAGCAGTTTTAGGCGTGGTGTTCTGGAGCACATTTGCGAAGGCGAAATTGAATCCGAGCGAACGGGCTGAACCTGCAGCATCTGGGGCATATTATAGAACACCCGGTAAAAACGGAAAGTGGTTCGGTCCCGAAGTGAACTCCTTAACACTCTGCAATGTGCATAATCCGTACAACAATAGAGGATTTTTTGACATTATAGAAACCATTGAGAACGCTGTTGTATCCAAGTCAAAAATTCCAGGTGCGTTACATTGGTACAGACGACAGAAATGGGGCTTTGCCGACGACAAGACACCTTGGGGGACGAATGTCTCCTATATTACGCTCCACGACGATCTTGGGTGGAGTGAAATTAATCGCGGAACTGGGACTACAGGCTACCCGTGGAGTGGGATTGAACGGCATTGGCGCGATGGGAATATTATCCGATCACAAGCCTCTGTGATGGGATGGCGGCAGTACGCTCGGGGAAGAGAAAGATGGATTTGTCCGATGTATTACAAAACTGGTGGCTGGGAAGGTGAAGACCTTGAAGTGCACTGTAGAACACTACGAACATGGTTTCCACCCGACTGGAATGTTTTAACACAAAAAGATAGAGACTTCAGTTCTCCCGTTGAGCGGAAACCTGGTGTGATCAGTCGAAGAGGAAAGCGGACACACCGATGGTACGACTGTATAAAAATCAGAGATGCTTCTACACAAAGATAGTCACCGAAGGTTTAGTTGATTAGATTTTACTATAATTGCCATGATATTATTACGCAAGGCCTCATGTATTTGCGCTATTTTCAAAACCTATTTATGCTAAACAACAAACCGACTCGAATCCTCTTAAAGATATTGGTAGTGGTTTATGTCACAATCAACTGCCCTATCTTTGCAGCAACCTGGCACGACGATTTTGATACCGAGAATCCAGATGCGTGGCACTCCGTAGGTGACAATAGAGTATGGAAGGTGGACGATGGCTTTTTACGCGTAGAAGTTAACCGAGATTGGGAGGCGCAATATGATCTCTACCAACTCATCGCATTCCCTGCCCCTTATCGAGACTTTACAGTTAAAATTAAGAATTTCGGTGGTGACAAGATACGGTTCGGTTTTTGTGTGGGACGACATTTTCCTGATACGCTTGATGAAGATCCATTTTTTTATATATTCTTTCCAGACGAAATTAGAGCAAGACGTTTTGATGGTAAAGGGAGTAGCCACCCATTTCAGTATCGATTATCTCGGGAACCTCGTGTACGCTGGCACACTGACGTTCTGAAAGAAATAGAATTACATTTTCATTCAGGTGATTTTCTACTGTTCGCGGATGGCGAATTTCGAGCAAAATTCCAAGATCGAAACTTTAATAGGATTGAAATTCTCGGATTTGTCGTAGAAGGGATCAATATTGCAAATGAATGGGTTGGTGAGGGATGGGTCGATTCGTTCACAATTTCAGGATTAAATGTTTCTCCAGAGGTAAAAGTAACATCAACTTGGGCACAACTTAAGCGAAGATGATGCACAGTTTTCTAAAACAATCTCATAGCAACACACATAACAGAGTTGAACGTAGGACATTGCAGCAAATTTTTAAGGAATCTCTCATTGTCTGCGTTTGGATCGGTTTTGGAGCCTTAACGCTCTGGGGAGTAGATGGATTTGGACTCTTTTCCTCTACTTCCCATGTCCCAAGTGCCACCTCTCTGCAAGTTGATTTCCCCGAAGTACACCAAATTTGGAAGCAAAGAAAAGCAGTTTTTGTGGACACACGTTCCGCTGCCAACTTCAGACAAGGACACATTACGGGTGCCGTAAACGTCCCTGTCAATCAAATAAAACAGAGTTTATCTGTCTTGCCAACAGACAAAGAAGCGTTCCTAATTACTTATTGTGGAG
>JAPPMR010000582.1 GCA_028818995.1 Candidatus Poribacteria bacterium
TGTATGTATAGGTGCAATCTTAGTCTTGGCCCTGATTTACATAATTTCTCTAATAATGGAATCATCAACTGAGATCCGAGAATATGCGCGAAAATCCACTGGATGGGGAATGTATATAGTACTTGGAGTTAGCTTTTTGGGAATATTAATTTGGCCGTCTCAAACAAAAACGGATCTATACAGAATGCCCTTTGCTCTGGCTTTGTGTATTGGAATGCAATATTATCCACTTGTGTTTTACCGGTTTACCAGCTTGAATGATGCGACTGAAAGTCAGTCAATTGAAAGAACTGTTGAAGGACACAAAGCAGCTATAATCAACTTAGTTATTGAATCGTGGCGTTTTGCCAAAAACTATGAACGCATGCTTAATCGACTCAATACTAATCAGACAAAACGGTATACAAGCCAGTTACAGCAATTTGTAAAAAAGGCAGAAGAATCCCTTGCGGATGTAGGTTTGCGTGTGGTGAATGTTGAAGGGTATCCTTATGATCCCGGTATGGCTGCCACACCGCTTAACATTGAAGATTTTGACCCAGACGATGAATTAGTCGTTGATCAAATGCTGGAACCGATTATAATGGAAGGAACGGTTTTAGCAAAAACAGGAACGGTACTTTTAAGGAGAAAAGATTAATGGAAAATTATATCGGTATTGATTTAGGAACAACAAACAGTGCTATTTGTACCTTTGATAAGGATAAAGAAACACAACAGACTCGTGTTTGGAAAAGTCCAGAACAAAACGATGTAACCCCGTCTGCTATCTATATTGACAGACGTGGAAATGAATATGTAGGTCAAAGAGCATACAATGCTGCCCTACGCAGTCCAGATAATTGTGCAACATTATTCAAGCGTTTCATGGGAACAAGCACACCCATTGAACTGTCAGCGGTTAATCACACTTTTACTCCAGAGGAATGTTCTGCCAAGATATTGAGAACATTGTTTGGATACCTTCCTGAAGAAATTAGAAATTCACCAGAAACAGGCACTGTGATTACTGTTCCTGCTGCGTTCGATCTGGGACAAAAAAATGCGACAATGGCAGCTGCAGAATTAGCAGGGATTGGTAAAGTTGAACTTGTTCAGGAACCGGTTGCAGCAGTGATGAGTTATATGAAAGCAACTGGCGGCAATAATGGTATATTTTTAATTTACGATCTTGGTGGTGGAACTCTGGATATCGCAATAGTTGAAAGTATCAAGAAGAGGGTTGCTATACTTGCACATGGTGGAATTCAGATGTGTGGAGGACGCGATTTTGATCGTAAACTTGTTGACAATATTGTCAAGCCTTGGCTCCATGAGAATTTTGACTTGCCTGACGACATGGCTAATAAAAAGTTTAAATCTCTATTACCTCTTGCAACTTGGGCAATTGAAAAGGCAAAGATAGAACTCTCAGCAAAAGATGAGGCGATGATTAGCCTTTCTGAAGTTGAGATCCGCACTAACGATCTGAATGGTGACGAGATTTATCTTGAGATTCCCTTGCATCGACACACTTATGACGAATTGATTTCGGATCAAATCAATGAAACGATAGATGCAGCAAGGGAAACACTATCAAAAACTGGATATGCTCCTAACGATGTGCAAAGTATTGTCTGGGTTGGAGGTCCCACACATTACAAACCACTAAGAGATAAAGTTGCATTTGAACTTGGAATTAAGGGAGATAAATTAGATGTAAACCCTATGACCGCAGTCGCTGAAGGTGCAAGTATCTTTGCTGAGTCCATTACGGAATGGATCAACAAAGATGATATGAGAGCAAAAGATAACGATGATACAAAGGTGTCTACAGAAGAACTTGCATTCACTTTTGTGACACCGAATCAAGGAAGAACTCCAGATGATACTTCCAAGATTATCGCACGTGTAGATGGACAAATTCCAACTGACTATGTGTTCCAAGTCGACGGTCTTGAAGATGGATCGACTTCAGGAAGACTTCCACTCAAACATGGACAAACCGTTGACGTAAATTTGACGAAGCCAGGAGAAAATACATTTGAAATTGTAGTTTATGATGCTACAGGAAATACGATTAAACAGGACAAGATTGTTATCACAAAAACAGTTGCCAACATAGATGAGATTCCTTCCTCACATCCAATTTTCGTGGAGGTCGTGAGAAAAATTGGAGGTAGTTCTGTTCCAGGATATCTTGTTAGGGAAGGGGATAAGCTGCCTAAGAATGGGGAATTAATTCTTAAGGCTGGTGAATTACTTGAGGCTGGTTCAAGAAATTCGCTGAATTTTAAAATATGGGAAGGTGAAATTGATGATTATATTTCTGATAACCGTCCTCTCGGATTATTCCAAATAATAGGTACAGATCTTACTGAAGGGGCAATTCCTGCTAACACTGACCTAAAATTTTCTTATGAGATACGTAGTGGAGGATACATTAAATTTGAAGTTGAAGTTGGAAGTCAGGTAATTCCCAAAAAATTCGACGGTTCCTACAATTATAAAGAGGAATCAACTCCATCAGACGCTGCTCAAATTGCTGATGAAGGAATCCAAATACGCAAACGCATTGACTACATTCTTAAATCAGTTAAAGAGCAAAAACTTGATCTTGATGAAGAAAGTAAGAAGAAACTGAATAAAGCATGTGAGAAACTGGAATCTGCAATAATGCTGAATCCTGAAGAATCTAACACTGAAATGATACAAGAAGCATATCAAGGAATCTTGCAGGTTAAACAACATTTCTACCAAGTAAGAAAAGATAATCGCAAAGAAATTCAACAGAGTGAACTTAACGATGCAGTCAAGTTTTTCGATTTGTATAGTAGACGGTTTGCCCGTTCATCGGAAGCGACAGAATTTGACAAACTTGCTGAAACAGCACAACGTTCCATTGACAATAATGTTGATGATTTCAACGAACATCTGAATGAACTTTGGCTTAGATATTACCAGATTCTATGGCGTCAGAGCTGGTTTGTTGTTGAACAGTTCAAGTATTACGCAGATTCTCCTCATCTATTTGCAGATCAAGACCGTTTTGAAGAACTTGTCCATATTGGAAATAAACTCATGGAGCATCCAGATATTAAACACATAACAGATGGAATAAGGGAAGCAACAATTAAAAGCGAGGTGGTTGACCAACTTCGTCAGATTGTTTTTCAGATTATGGATATTCCGCGCATTAGTGGAGTTGCATCTCATGACGAGATGCGTAGTCTAATTACTAATATTCTTGCAGGATAATTTTGTAAAAGTAACAATGGAATATTATGTCGGCATTGATTTAGGAACAACAAACAGTGCTATTTGTACCTACGATAAGGAAACACAACAGACTCGTGTTTGGAAAAGTCCAGAACAAAACGATGTAACCCCGTCTGCTATCTATATTGACAGACAGGCAAATGAATATGTAGGTCAAAGAGCATTAAATGCAGCCCAGCGTAGTCCTGATAATTGTGCAACGTTATTCAAACGTCTTATGGGAACAAGCACGCCAATTGAATTGTCAGCGGTTAATCGCACACTTACACCAGAGGAATGTTCTGCAAAGGTTTTGAAAACATTGCTTGGTTACCTTCCAGAAGAGATTAGATATTCCCCTTATACAGGTACTGTGATTACTGTTCCTGCTGCGTTCGATCTGGGACAAAAAAATGCGACAATAGCAGCTGCAGAGATGGCAGGAATTGATAAAGTTGAACTTGTGCAGGAACCGGTTGCCGCGTTGATGAGTTATATGAAAGTCCGTGGCGGCACTGATGGAATCTTTTTAATTTACAATCTTGGTGATAGCACACTGGATATTGCTATTGCCGAAAGCATCAGAGAGCAGGTAGCAATCCTTGCACACGGTGGAATACAAATGTGTGGTGGACGAGATTTTGACAGAGCAATTGTTGACAATATTGTCCGACCTTGGCTACATGAAAATTTTGCATTGCCTGACGACTTATCCGTAAATCCAAAATACAAACACGCCCTACGTCTTGCCACGTGGGCAACTGAACTAGCAAAGACAGAACTCTCTGCAAAAGATAAGGCGACGATCAGTCTTTCTGAAGTCGAGATGTGTACAAATGATCTCAAAGGTGATGAAATATATCTCGAGATTCCTTTGCATCGACACACTTATGACAAATTAATTGAAGATCAGATCAACGAAACAATAGACGCTGCATGGGAAACACTTTCAAAAACAGGATATGCCCCTAACGATGTACAATGTATCGTCTGGCTTGGTAAAGTTACTCAATATAAACCTTTAAGGGACAAAGTTTCTTTTGAACTCGGTATTAAGGGAAACACATTAGATGTAAACCCTATAACTGCTTGTGCTGAAGGGGCAAGTATCTTTGCTGAATCCATTGATTGGGGGACTGAAAGTTGGTCAAAACAAGAGACCATAGAAAAAGATATATTTTATCGTCGAGAACAGATATTTGAAAGTCATCCGGATATAGATATTTTAAATAATCCATTTTTTATTTTGAAAGCGACACAGCAAATTGATAAGCAAAGAATTATAGAGCAAGCAGAAGAACAGAGTCTATTTTTAGACCAAGAAAAATGTCGCAATGTGCAGAATATGCTGATATTTCCCCGCAAACGTATATCTGCTGAGATAGCATGGCTGCCCGGAGTGCCGCCTGAACGCATTTATGATATATTGGTGCTGTTAACATCATCCGCTGGAAATTGCCTTGGCAGTAGAATGCCCACGTCTATAACCCCAGCTGATTCACTTGCCGCTGTGTTATCACGTATGCCTTATGCAGATACATACAACATCGCTGACGAAGTTTTAGATCTATTGAAAATATCTGAGGACAGTTTTATTGAAGGACATCCGATTGAAATAGATAACTTTGTGGAAGTTAGCAAGTTTCTCGGATTTGATAAACTGAGTCCTATTGCACGTGCTAATCTGATCGCTGCAAGAATGCTTCGTTTACCTGAATATTTATCTGACGTTGTCCCTGAGTGGATACTGGCATTAGCACAAACTTATGATAAAATTAATCCATCAGAAGTACGCAAAATTCTCAACGTTGAACGCCAAGAGTCAGGATTTCCAGAAATAACGGGTCTTTCAGATATAGAATCAGCAATTCTGAATATTAGGCATTATTATAAACAAGTTATCAAGTTTGTTCTGGAAAGTATATATTTTCCGAAAGAACGCGTTCAAGCTGTTATGATGGTAGTTGAATCCGTAAACGATAATGATTCATCCAATTTACCAATTCTAATTGAATACGCAATTGATTCTTATGAAGATGGTGCAGAGATGTTTCTTGAAAAAGAGGAAAAAAAGATTGAGGAATATGACAAAAAACTGCGAATTGCTGCGGAGTATGAGGAAGATGAATTGACTTTTTCCCGGATGGTAGACGATTTAAATGATACTGTCAAAGATTGGGGTATCATAGCACAACCTATCCAAGAAAATAAAAGAAGGCAAGGTTTACGATATACCGCAAGTCACGATGTGTCAGAACGTGTCCGTATATTAGCTATTGTCTTAGCTAATGAATATGACAAACTTAATTCCTCACAACAAATTTTAAAAACGTTAAAAGAAGTGTTCGCGGATTTCCCTGAGATTACTGAACGTATCACTGCTGATCTTGAAACACTAAATAAAATTACGCAACAACGTGAAGACAATTCTCAAATATCACTCTTGGATAATTGACGACATAAGGGAGTAGGTTTGGACCTATTAAAAAATCCTTTTCATATTCTGCGTGCTACAACGCGAGACGATAAGATTAAAATAATAGATCTTGCAGAAGAGCGGACTCTGTTATCAGAGGACGACGAGTGTATGGAGGCACAGTCTACATTGGCACGTCCACAAAATCGGATCTCCGCTGAAATTGCTTGGTTGCCCGGAGTTAATCCAGAACACGTTGATTCATTGTTAAAACAGTTAGATTCTCCGTACCAAAACTTACTGAACATTACCGATCTTCCACCACTTGCACGTGCTAACGCCCTAACTGCTGGATTGTCACGCCTCTCAAATATGGCATCTATTAACCTTGTGGAGTGGATTCTCGCAATTTCTCACACTTATGAAAGAATTGATCCTGAAGAAGTTAGGGAAACACTTAACGAAGAACGCAATATATCGGGCTTTCCTCAAATTACAGATATATCCGTGATAACTGCCGAAATTCAAAACCAAAGACGTTACTATAGTCAAACACTTTCCTCTGTAATCAACAATCTATCCGTAACTGAGCGTGCAAGAATATTAACTTTAACACTTGAGACAGTAATAGGTAATAGTAACAACCGATGTCCTATATTGATTGATGACCTAATTCAGTCGTATGAAGTCGAGGTCGGGGATGATTTAGAAAAGAAACAGAAAATTATTGAAGCACAAGACGAAAAACTCCGAGTGATGGCGGATGCAAAAAATCCAGATACTGAACTCAAACCAATTGTGAATCAACTCATTCAAACCGTTAAAGAGTGGGACACCATTGCACAACCGATTCAACTGAGTAAAAGAAGTAGAGGGGAACGACACACCGCCAGTTTTAAAATTGCAGAACTTCTTAGAATATTGGCTGCTGATCTTTTAGGTGAATACAGAAAGTTTGATTTCTCTCTGAAAATCCTAAATATGCTCAAGGAAGTATTCGCTGAAGTGCCTGAACTTGCTGAACCTATAACTGCAGACTTAAAGTTTTTAGAGGAAAAAATACCAATTGCAAGAGGCGTGGAAAAATTTGAAGAAATTAAGGAACAGGTTGAGAAACTTAAGGAAGCAGCGGATGCAAAAAAACCTGATTATACTTTAACACCGATGGTAAATCAACTGGTACAAACCGTCAAAACATGGGATGCTTCTGCACAACCTTTTGAAGCAAACGACAGTGTAGCACTTCTTGTTAGAAGTATAGCACTTCATCTCTGGAATGAACATCAAAAACTTGATTTCGCAATACAGATTACAAACATCCTCCTTGAAGTATTTGCGAGGGTTCCTGAAGTAACTAATCGACTTGCCGAGGACAGAAAGACATTACAGAAGCAAGCAATCATTGCTAAAGAATTAGAAAAATTTGAAGAAATTAAGGAACAGGTTGAGAAACTTAAGGAAGCAGCGGATG
>JAPPMR010000202.1 GCA_028818995.1 Candidatus Poribacteria bacterium
ATCCCAGCCCCTACATTTTTCCCAGGTGCAGCAGACCGACCAAACCGGCTCCGTATAGACGGTTTTGATACAACATCAAGAACGATAGGTGCATCAATGATTTCAATAGTAGGTTCAGATCTCGCCTCGAAACTATACGGCTTTTGAAACCGAGTAAGATATTGTTGACTAACACCCAGCAGGAACATAACCAAAATTGTCGCCGCGCCGAAAGATACCCACGGCACTAACGGTTTTCCAGACGGATGAATCGTCGGGTTAATATCGGCGACTTGCCGCATAATGCGCGCCGTTAAATCAGCAGGTAACTGCACGCTCCGAAGCACTTCGCTCACCAAGGATTTTGACGCTTGTAGACGCTCTCGTCCCCGGCGAAGCCGACTTTTTATTGTGTCTACCGACACACCTAAGAAGTTGCCTATCTCCCTCACCGTCATCTCGCCAAGATAGTAGAGTGTCACGACTGTCCGCTCACTCTCTGGCAACCTTTTTAAAAGTTTTTTGACAATCTCAGAGTTCTGCTCAGCGGCGTCTGCCTCACGCTCCAGCGTTACGTAATGTGTATAAGAGGATTCATCTATCTCTTCCAAGGGTGTCTCTTCCAGCGACTGCATCGCTGGTTTATGCCTCTGAATCCAATTAAGTGTCAGTCGATGCGCAATCACATACAACCATCCGGCAAAACACTTATGCTCTTTCAAGGTCCCAAGTTTTTTGTATACTTGAAGAAAAACATCTTGGGTCAGTTCTTCCGCATAGTGAAAATCTCCTATCTTTCGCCAGATAAGCGCGTGAACCCCCTTCTGATGCCTTTCGACCAAGGTATTGAATGCCGAATCATCACCTGATAAAATCCGCTGTATTAACTGAACATCATTTTCCAACATTAGAGACCTCCGAGACGAATACACGCTCCTATATCCTTCCAAATTTAGGAACACTCGGCAGTAAGATACGCAAGGTTCCCGACGAACACCTAACAGTTAACTACACTGCCTCAAACCCTTGAGATTATAATGTAGGTGGTCGATTCCTGTTTCAACCAAATTCAATAGAGTGTGAGATAGAAAAGAATCCTTCACGACACCCTCTTTAAATATAAAGACACAACTTTTTGAAGGAAAGGGTGCATTATAAAAAATAAAAAGCAAATTTGCAATCAAAATTGCAAATTTGCTTGAAATCGTATGGGATTTCGACTGCGAAAAACAGTGGAAACACAAACACGGATTAACTATCATAAACACACTTAGATTCCCATGTTACACAAGTACCCTCGGAGTACTCTTTACATGCCCAATCACACCGCCCCTCCGAGCCACAATCATCATTGCTCAAACACTCAAGTCCAGCTTCGGCGGATGGTGTATGGATTCCTTGCGATAATAAAAGGGTTCCACTTGCTACACCCAAAGCCAACGGTGCCCGTATACCAACCCGTCCACTCTCAGATGTAAGAAACCGCTTTGCTCTATCGCGTGTCTCCTTTTTCATTTGGATTTCCTCCTTTCTGCCGGATTTACATCCAGCCAAATTAATTTTCCAAACTTAGTTGGAAAACCTATTCCAACATCAAAGACCTACTTGAAAATCAGGCGTAGAGGTCCTCTTTTGTCTTAACTTCACATTCTCAATTCAGTAGACTTATAGGGTCAATCTCCGCTGAAGTAGGTCAAGGTTTCATACCACTTCCAAATGCAAAGTTGCCCCGCTGTTGAACAGATCTTTCCATCTTGAAATGCTTGAAAACCGACGCTACTTCAGTCGATTTGTGCTGTTCCATGAGTGTCTCTGCCAAAGCTTTTTCGAGATGTTCATACCTGTTAATCCCCAATCTATACACATTGGATGTTATTTTACGCGTCTCAGAACTATACCGACGACAGAAAATAGGACGGAACAAATTTTCATCCCTTGGATAACTCCTCGTCATCAACGGATGGTTCTCTTCAAACACTCGGACAATATTTTTTGCTGTCTTCTGCCAAGTGTATTTCCGAGCGAAACCTTTCGCAATCCGTTCATATTCAGCGCGCATCTTAGACGGTTCTAACCCTTGATTGATCGCTGCCGAAAGCGGGTTCATGGATACATGAAAATCACCAAAATTATTCCATTCCAATCCGATACTCACCCCTGCCCCGTTCACTTCTGTAGGGAGACCGTATTTCGTCATGGCAATACACGGGGTTCCATAAGCCATTCCCTCTAAAACCACTGAAAGCGGTGTCCCTGGCATTGCAGGAAAACAGACCAGATCCAGTGCCTGAAAGAAAAGCGGCAAAATTGCTGACATCTCCTTATCATCTGTCCTGAAAATCACTACATTGTCGGGCGGATTCTTATAGTGCTGTGCTAATACATAATCATAGACAAAAATCGAGAGGTGTGAGTTGGCGCGGGCAAACGCAGAAATCCACTCTGCTCCAAGGTTCGGCTCAAATCCAGAAATCAATCCAACGATGGAGCGTTCGGCAAACTGCGGTTTATCAAAAATAGCAGCAGTGTGTTGCTTCGCTAACCCTTTATCAATCGGTTCAACAACGTTGATACCGTCGGGAATCACATGGACATGTCTTTCCGGAATACCAAACTCACTCAACCATTCCTTCATCCATGATGCTTTGACAACCAAACTATCATTCGTTTTCTGGGCTACATAGAGCGCCAAGAGTGATTCAAGCAGCGAACTTTGTAGTTTCTGGCTGTTTTCTATACAGTGAACAATTGGAATATCTGGGACCTGATAGTATAACAGGTCATTCTCCATTAATTGAGAAAGCAGTAAAATACCATCATATCCTTCCCTGGCATACCATACAGGTACAAAGGTATCGTCCTCATCATTTGTTATCTGCCGAATACGAATCTTCCCTAAATCTCTCTTGTTCCCTGGGCGTATACCGCCATCTCTGACTTGCGAAAAAGCCAGCGTCTCTAACGATGCTTTACGCGTAAGGGCAGATAAAAGTTGATACCGATTCATAGTCGTGATGTAATCAATCGATGATTCTTCTTCCCTAAAACCGAATGGAACCAACAATCGGAGTTCCCGACGTACAGGTTGAGAGGCGTTAAACTCACCAGATGACTCGGGCATCTGTGCTAAAAGTTGTCCTCGCTTACCAAACCACTCCAACCGTTTAATCCCTTCAAAAACGGATGACACCTTATACTTTTTTTTCAAAGCTTCAACAATTTGATACTCCGTCTGAGTCCCATAGCGACTCAGGATATCCCATTCTACATCGTTGATTTCAATGATGTCGTGGGTTTCAAGGTCAGCAACATATTTGCGTCCCTCTCGTTCAAATTTATGGTGGGATTTTAAGCGATAACCTAAGTTATGTGTCACTGATTCATATTCCTCCTTTCATGTTATGCAGTCGCCTGTATTAAGCCGTGAACCCTTTTAAGTGTCGCCTTTGCTCGTTCCTCATCCTCAACCACCGCAGCAAGGACTGCCTCGGCTTCCCTCACAGTGTGATTCTTCAAAATGCTTAACGCAAGACCGTCCTCAACATGCATGGAATAGGCTGTATCCCTTATTAGACAGCGCTCATAATGTTGATCCATCCCCAATACAATCGATTTGTATTTCAACCACTCACTGCCTTGATGTGTTAAGCCGTCCGCTTCTAAACCATGAGTTGCTTCTGACGGCGTCGGTACGAACATATTTAAAAGTCTATTTGGATTGACAAGCCGTCTCTTTTCGTGGAGTCTCTCAAAGCACTTCATAATCCGTCGCGCCGTTTTGTCCCAAGTGAACAACTCTGCCCGTTCTCTTGCCTTCCGAGAAAGTTCTTGTCGCATTTCCTCATCATTCAGTAGCAAATTAATCTTCTCCGAAAAATCTAAGGGTGAAGGGTAACTTACAACCGTCGCTATATCCTCTTCAAAGCTCTCGGCATCGGCAATCAGCCCCGTATTTCCAACAACCGATGGCACACCATCAAAATTGGGAACGATCGGTGGAACACCACATGCCATCGCTTCAAGAACTGTCAAGCCAAAGGTTTCCTCGCCTGACATTGAAAGGAAACAGTAGACGTCAAATGCGTTATAGACCATCGGCAACTTCTCGCGCGGATGGAATCCGGCGTAGACGAGATTATCAGGAAGTTCCCTCGATTGATATCTTCCAAGGTTCGGACCCGCAATCAAAAACAAAAAATGCGGATTCAACTCAGCGAGTTTCAAGTAGACAGAAGCCCCTTTTTCAGAATCTACCCGAGAAAGATAACCAACTGTTGGAGTTGTTACAATACGCTCGTCTCCAACCTGTTCAGCCAACTCTCGCTTGGCTTTTTGTTTATTCATCGGACGGAACAACGCCGAATCTACACCATTGGGGAGTGTATTAAAGAAACTCGAATCCCATACATAATCCGAATAGAACTCCCGGACATAATCCGATGGTGCTGTGAAAGCATCAAAATCTCGCATCGCCGCGTAATGCCGCAATATGGAGTTTATCGCCTTCCCCCCATGTCCACGAGGGGCATGACACTGAACTAAGATCGGTGGGAGTTCTATATGTTCGTAAAGTGGTAGCAGCCACGTTTCCTGGTCGCGATGTAAGGTAAGAATACCGAAATAGGTTTCATTGATCCTTCGGCTGAGTCTACCGAAGTCAGACACCTTAACATCAACTTCATACACGTTATCCGCTAATTTTCGATTTTGGTTGCCTGTAAAATGGAGATCTACGTATTTGGTGAGGTGTTCAAACATGTAAGACAATGCCATGTTCGTCCCCGCATACAACGTTTCAATATCAAAATACGAGTCAACATTGATACCCGGTATCGCAACAAGCAACTTCCGCCGATCCGCTCCTACTGAGATGATCTCCTCGAGATTTTTACCGCGATTGAATACTAACCCTTCCTTTTCGAATTCTGCAAATCTCTCAAACGCTTCATAAATCTCGTCCTCTGCATAAGTGGTTTTCAGGACCTGGACAATTTCTTCATTTGTCTGCTCTTCCGCCAGTTTCAGGATGTCGAACATTACGGCGGAGAGTTCGATAATGCTCGCTTTTTCAAGGTCTGCAGCATAAAACACCGCATCCTTTTCAAAGAGGTAAAGCGGGTGTAAAATTCTTGGGAAATCAAACACTTTTTTCTCCAATCTTTTCGTTGTTTGTAATTGTGCTCTTAAAATTAAGGACACCATATTTTGTGGCAGGGGGTGCATAATTTGAAAAAAATATGCGAACATAAAATGCATAAAGTCCCACCAAACCCGCACATATTTCGGTATGAAAGCCACAATTTATCAAGGAATAAGGCATAATTCGCTGATAAAAAATCAATAATCTATTGCGAAAAAGAGATACATAATTTAGGGAAAATATGCGAACGTAACACGCCAACTTGATCTTTACTGGAAAGCAAAGGTGCTACTTTAGAAGTGCAGATAAAAATTAAAGTATCAGAATGCACCCTCAGTAACCCAAAATTGTGTCCTTAAATAATAAAGGGACGCAATCTGACATAAGAAATATAGAACAATCCACCCAGAGAGGAGGAAATAACAATGCGTATTGATTCACTGGTTAAACATGTCGAAAGTCTCAACGATAGCATTCGCGTTGAGAGAACAGATGAATATCTTAGCGTAAAAGGGAACACGTATTATGTGAGGGGCAAATTGAAGCTATTAGGTTTTCGATGGAATCCCAATAAGCGAGAATGGTATTACATGGTAAAAGGGATGGACTCAAACTAAAACGAATCTGGAGAGCTTACAGCGTTTAGGTTGAAATAACGGCGGGCCATTCAGGGACAATTTTGACAGCGAGTATTGCCATACTTTCACCGGCAAAGATGCCTAATCCAATACCGATGGCACCGCCTACGCTACATATTATCACCGCCTCTATTAAAAACTGAAAACCTATTCTGCTTTCAGTTTTCCCCATATTGTCGTCAGCAATTGGGGTTGTGGTGAAACTGGCAATGCATACGCTGGATCAAACCAATCCACTGGACTATTCCAGATGCCAATATGCGTGAGTTGTTCTGACTGACCTCCATTCAAAGCGATTTTGAAGATTTGCTTCGCTTCGTGTTTCCATCTTGCATAAAGGAGTTCATCCCCTCGTGGGGACCAAACCGGATCCGTCGCTCGCGGACCGGCTTCATCAACAATTTGTGTAAGCCCTGTGCCATCACGATTCACAACATAGATTGTCTCCCTATTCTCGAAGGCAACAAGCGGCACTTTATGTTGCCAAGAAAACGCAAGTTTGTCGCCTTCTGGAGACCACGCCGGGATAGAGCCCATCCACGTGGGCATCGCCTTGGGTGGAAAAAATACTTTCTGTTTTCGTGTACGTACATTGAGGATATGCATTTCCCAACGGTCCTGTCCCGCTTTGACGGTATAAACTATTTCCATCCCATCCGGCGACCATGCAGGACCGCTGCCAATCGCCAAGCGTTCTTCTTTTTTGCTGTCTATTGAAGCGATATAAATAACCCTTTTGCCTTGCTCGCGTCGTGTATAAGCGATCTGTTTGCCATCCGGCGACCACGTCGGAGCTTCCCTATGGACAGATTTTCCGAACACCCGTCGTACCTTTTGCCCATCGATATCCATCAGATATAGGTCATACCCTCCGTCTCGGTCAGAAGCGAAAAGAATCTGCTCCCCCGTGGGGGACCAAGCACCAGAGATGTCATCTGCTGGATGGTTCGTTACGTTAATCTGCTCACTTCCATCTATATTCATCAGGTAGAGGTCTCGATTTCCCTCACGGCTTGCTCCAAACAGGATTTTCGCTGTCTTGGGTGCTTTTGCCAACACAGGACAGATTCTTGCTCCTAACAGGGTGCAGGTAAAAACGAAAATAAGGACTGGTATTGACGGTTTCATAAAAATCCCCTCCGAAACTTAGGATAGAAGCGTTGATCCGATCAATATACCATTAAATGTCCGATGCGTTGATATACTCAGAGCGACATTCCTACTTCCTTTCAATTTCTATTCCACCCGATGTCTGACTGAATCGCCTTCTATGCCTATACTTCAAATCTACTTTTCTCAAGGTTCAAAAGCACATTAGAGGAAGAAATGCCGGGGCGCATTGTGGCAAAAGCTATCACGCCC
>JAPPMR010000877.1 GCA_028818995.1 Candidatus Poribacteria bacterium
TATTTCGGAATATCTCGGTGGTCATCAATAGGACTTGAGCATAAGGATTTAAGACAACATCGCCGGTTACGATACCAATTTTATCACCGTATTCAGATTGAAAATCCCTATATTTTTGATTACTAAGTGCCTTGATCGGTGCGGTGTAGATAACGCGTTTGTTTGTCTGGAGACATTTTTCAACAGCGTACTCAGCAATAACAGTCTTACCTGCCCCAGTAGGTGCTGTCACTATCACCGAATGGTCTTGGTTAATTGCTGTAATTGCATCTTCCTGAAACCGATCTAACGCTAAGCCTTTATATTCCATCAATATCCCCTATGCTGACAACCATAATAAATAGTATAACGAATATCTGCTTTTTTGTCAAGAAAGATTGATTGAGAAACAAACGCAGCTATTCAATTGTCTTGCAGCACTCTTGTGGGAAGACTTTGTGAGTTCGCTAAAATCGCCTGTAGCATTTAACACTTCTTACATTGTCCGTTAAGGAACGCTGTGAATCCGAATGCTTACTTTATAGATTAGAGTTTACGCGATAAATATTGAAACTTATATTTTCCATACTATGCACCCTTCCGAATATAATTTGTGTCTTTAGAAAGTACAAGAAGGTATCGTATACCACTTTTTTGAGAAGTGGAGAGCAAGAACTTTTTGCGTAAGTCTTAAGGTGGTTGACGTTTGGAATTCGTTCAATCTTCAAAATTACCAAATTTCGGCTTATTTATTTTTCAAATTTATACTTGACATTTTTACAGCTTTTTTATATATAACGTGAGTTTGATAATTAACAGGACGAGTGTAAATTGAACAAAAAACGGACATATTTGCTAAAAAAAATCGTTATTTTCATGTTTTTAACCCCCTAAATCCCCCTTATCAGGGGGACTTTAAGAGGAAATGTGGAAGACCTAACTATTTATCAAACTCAAGTTATAGTGGAACAGTATTTGCCCAAAAACAGTATCGTCCTGCACAAGTCGTTCTGCTTTTGCAAGGTTTTTCTTCCTCTCAGTTGGCACGCGAGCTCGGCATCAGTCGTCAAACAGTGCTCACAATACGCCAGGTTCTTCAGGGATCCGCTCAAATGCTGCAACCAGAGAGTGCTTTACCGGACACTGAAACAGAAACAGACGAGATGTTACAAAACGCAGGTGAAAAAGGAGAACCCCATAAAGACCCAAAGGATCCACCGCGTCGGCGTGGGAATAAACGCAAAGGTCATGGCATTTATGAAAATGACCGTCCCCTGTTGTCGGCACGCTGGGGCGTGAAAGTGGTCTGGTGCGATTACGCGTTGAACACCGAACCGATGGTGCGACACTCTCCGCACATGTGCACCAGTTTACGCTCCCCACTGCTACCGTCTATACAGATGGATGGCGCGGTTATAATGGTATTGACCGCTCCCGTGCTATTGTCTGCCATAGTGATGGTGAATGGGCGAGAGATGGCGATGCGGATGGTATTCGCGAAATCCACATCAATACGATTGAAGGCATCTGGACAACGGTGCGCAACTTTCTGCGCCCATTTCGCGGTGTTCATAAAAAGTTCCTTTCGGGATATATTGCTATCTGTGAATTTGTTATTAATCTCAAATCTGTTACGACTGATTTTATATCAAAACTTGTTCAACGCACTAAATCTTAACATGAGCCTTGGAAATATATTGGATATCTATTGTCCGACAAACCACAAAAACTTCTAATCACGACACAGAATTAGGTATAATTCAGTATGAAAAAACATCACCGATTCCCAAATACAAAACAAACAGACCACTTAGCCATAATTATTGAAAAATCAATGAGGTTGCAAAAGTCCAAATGAAAAATCCATTCTAAACCTAATCACAGACTGAGTTTAGGACGAATTTAGAAAGTATACCGTGGTATAAAAAAGTATGCCGTACGGTATACTTTAAGTAGGAGCGATCTCCGAATCGCGACTTGTTGAGATCCATCTCCGAATCGCGACTTTACGACTGAAACGAATCAAAACTGAAAACTGAATGCCTCTGACAGCCAATTAACAAAAATGTTGTCAAGTTAGCATAAAATATGATACAATCATTGTTAATTACAATAAAAAATATCAAGATAGAGAGGTATAGCAATGCGTTTTACACATGTCCTAACAACATTGATTGTTTCCCTATTTCTAATCAGTTTTCTCGCTGCATCCCCCGCACTCGGTTTCATTGAACGTGAATATACAATACGCGAAGTCCTTGATGCTTGCACAAACATCGTTTTTGGAGAAGTTAAGAGTGTTGATACACGACGGTTGCAGGCAATTATTACGGTCAAAGAAGATGTGAAAGGTAAAAGTAATCTAAAAGAAATTAAAATGAACTTTCAAACCGGACAATATAAAAAGAACACCTCACCGCGAAAAATGGTACGATTACTTGAACAGGGTATGCCAATTATCGTTTTCTATCGGGACCATTACGGTATTGATAGTATGTGCTTTATTGATGATACATGGTTTCAAATGCGATTATATCAGGGCAGAAATCGAGGTATAGGCAGAAGCGGTAGTTCATGGTGGAGTTTTACCCACATTGATCCAATGATGAACCGAACGTTTAAAGGGAAAACAAAAACTTTTCAAAATGTTGTTCGCGACATTTTAGATGGTAAAATGTGGGTTACCGCTACCAAGGACGCATTAAAAATACTGGTTTTGACAGGTAATAGCACCTCTCCAACTTGGGGACAAACTCATGTTCATACCAATACGATGACCTACGAATATCAGGCACTACGGAATATTAAAAAAGTTGGTAAACGTCCGACCGCATTGGAATCTACCAAAATACGAACGCTACCGAACTTACAAGAGGCAAATATCTTATGGCTTGGATACGAAGAGATTTCAAGTTTTGGTCGGTACCTCCTTCCAAAAAAGACAGAAACAGCCATTAAAAACTTCGTCAAAAATGGTGGTATTGTTATTGTTTCAGGACAAGACAGCACTATGCAAAAACCGTGCGGTGTCGGCTGGTTACACGGCAATTTGACCGGTGTTGAAAGTCCGCCAGATAGATTTTTTGAAGTTAAAAATAAAGAAGTTACTCTCTTCACGACACCTAACAAAATTCAATCAGGTAAAATTTATACTGACGATGCTTGGGTAGGTTGGGATAAGAACGATGAGGTTTTTGCAACAACCCCAGAACGCAACGAACTTGTTATCGGTGCAAGGCAGTATGGAAAGGGTTTGTACATTATCACCAGTCTACGAAACGATAACCAATATACCGTTTCCATGAATAAGGCACTCATGGAAAACATAATCCATTATGCGGCAAATCAGATTAAATAAAAGAATTGATGATGCAACCCAATAAGAAATCTCACGACTATCGAAATTTTGAGACAACTAATGTAATATCATCATCTGGACTTCCACTTTGCTGAAAAACTGCAAGGTCAGACAGAATCTCCTTTCTGATTTCTGCTGTAGACAGATGTCGTTTATTGTATAAAAGGTTTTTAAGGCGTTCAAGACCATACATCTCAAAATCCTCATTAAGAGTTTCTGTGATACCATCCGAATAAAGCACAAGTAAATCACCGCGTTCCCATCTTGCCTCTGTGCTGTGGTATTGCGTTATTGAATTTTCATCTGGTAACGCAATACCGACTGGTGGAAATTGTGATTCTAATTCGATAAACTCTTCACTGTCCGCGCGAAAAAGAAGCATTGCCGGATGTCCTGCATTGGCAAACTCAAACCGATTGTCCTGATGTATGATAACGTAGCAACATGTCATATAGATAAAGGTTTGAGCATCCTCTTCCGTAACTCTTTTGACAGCCATCATCACTTCAGGCACTGAAGCATCAAAACGGATTTGCGTTTGTATGCCGCTTTTCGTCATTGCCGCAACCATAGCAGAATGAAATCCGTGTCCCATCACATCACCAATGAAAATGCCTACCCGATCATCTGGAAGATATAGATAATCGTAATAATCACCACCAACACTATTCGCTGGTTGGCAATATCCTGCGGAAGTTAAACACGAATGCTTAATCTCTTCGTTCGGTAGAATCGACTTTTGGACTTCAGCGGCGAGCCGCATCGATTCCTCTTGTGCAACCTCTTTTCGTATAGCACTCATCTGAATTTCAAGATCATGGCGAATTTTATTATTTAGTACCCGAAACATACCTCTGCCAATCAGCGGTTCGCGCGCCAATGCTTGATAAAAATCATGTCTCGTAATTCGTAGCAAACGCGTCGGAGAACCCGTTTTGATTGTCGCACTTCTCGGTTTGTCGTCAATTAAGGCTACTTCACCAAAACAATATCCCTTCTCTTTAAAAGACAGAACTTCAGTTTCTGCTTTAATGATGCTAATTTCCCCGTCAACAAGTAGGTAAAGAGAATCACCCTCATCCCCTTCTTCAAAGATAGTGTGATCTGCAGGGTGAGTTACCTCGTGTGCGATATTGCAGATTGAATTTAAACCTGCCTGCTTGAGTTCGGCAAAAAGTTCTGTTTTCTGTAGAAACTGTAATTTCTGTTCTGCTAACATAAACGCTTATATCCTTGCGTTGTTATCTGTTACATATTGGTTGAATATTCTAACTCGGATGTATTTCACAAGACGAATTTCTGCAACACATCGTGCTATTATAATTACCTATGAAGTATTTGTCAAATCTGTTTTTCACGCAATCTATCAATATCTTGACTTTTATTGTCAATTATGTTAAAGTACAACTATCTAAATTCGTTACCCTTCAAATCAAAATGTGATGTGACTGACCAAGACTCGTGCCAATCAGATAGTTTCGTCGTAGTGTCCTGTCGGTGAGAACTATATTACGAAAAACAAAAAGGGAATTATGTCAATAACCGATTTTTTTCGCGGGAAGGTTTTACTGATTACAGGAGGTACTGCCTTCCTGGGGCAACCGATGGTTGCAAAGATTCTAACTTCTCTTCCAGATGTTCAAAAAATCTACCTTCTTATCCGAAGCCGAGTTGAGTCTAACGGCAAAGTCACCTCAGCCCAAGAGCGTTTTGAAAAAGAACTATTAACTTCCGATGTTTTTGGAGCGTTACGTCAGCTGCACGGTACACAGTTTGAAACATGGGTCAAACAAAAAGTCACTGCTGTTGAAGGCGAGCTAACAGATGAACGTCTTGGCTTCAGTGATGCAGATTATGCACATCTCCAAAATGAAGTAGACGTATTTATTAATATTGCTGGACTCGTTCAATTTGACCCTCCATTTGATGCATCACTAAAAGGCAACGCACTCGCAGCCAAACATGTTGTAACGTTTGCTAAAGGGTGTTCAAACGCTGTCTTCCTCCATGTTTCCACGGCTTATGTCTGCGGTGATAAGCCGGGACACGTTCCAGAAGAATTACACCCACCTTACGAACAGTTTGCACAACAACATAACGAAAAAACCGAAAACGCAATTCCACCAACACTCTCAGATGAAATTGACTATCTGCTCACATTAAACCAGTCTATTCGCGATGAGGCTGACGCACCTGAACAGACAGCACATTTTCAGCAGGTTGCCGAAAAACAATTAAAGACAGATAAACGTAAGAGTAGGAAAAATATTGATGTGCTTGTTGAGGAAGCAAAAGCAGATTGGCTTGAAGAACGTCTTGTTGAGGCAGGACTCACACACGCGCGTTCACGGGGATGGAACGATACTTATACCTACATGAAATTCCTTGCTGAACATGTCATCATGGAATTACGCGGTGATCTCCCTACCGCGATTATTCGTCCTTCGATTATTGAAAGTAGTATTGCTGAACCACACCCAGGATGGCTCGGTAAGTATCGGATGTCAGAACCTTTGATTGTCGGTTTCGCAAAAGGACGTATCCCTGATTTTCCTGCCGATCCAGATATTATTTTAGATATTGTGCCTGTGGATTTCGTAGTGAATGCAATGTTAGCTGCTGCCGAAGCGATTTCAAAACGCGGTGGCATTGAAGTGTATCATGTTGCAACAGGCACGCAGAATCCGTTATATTTTCGTGGTATCGTTGACGCGACTTCCGGGTATTTTACTGAAAATCCGATGATCGAAAATGGGAAACCGATTCCTGTTCCTGTCTGGCAATTTCCGAGTTTGGAACAATTCCAAAAAAAGGTTGAAGGTAAGATGCGTATGCTTGGTTATGCAATTCAAGCATTGACGCTATTGCCAACGCGATCAGCGAAACGAAAACGCCGTAGACTGTTTGTGAAACAGAGCAGTATTAAAGCACTCCTCCATTACATACGAATTTACGCACCTTACACCCGAACGAACTTTGAATTTGAAACGGAAAAGATGCAAACGCTTTACGATGATCTCTCACCTATTGAAAAGCAAAATTTTAATTTTGACGTTTCGCGAATTGGTTGGAAGCAGTATTTTCAAGAAATTCACATTCCAGGCATTAAGCGGCATGTGCTAAAACTTGAAGATGAAGCAGCGGATACACCACAGCAGACAGAAGCATCTACTCAAGAAGAAGCAGACGAATATCCAGCGCCCGCTCCGAATCCCATTGACAGGATTTCACCACGGACAATAGTTGATTTAATTGAAATACAGGCAAAACGTATTCCCAATAAAATTGCGCTACAAATGGTAAATGATGGTGAATGGGAACGGTATACCTACGCTGAAACCTACACACGCTCACGCCAGGCAGCATTTCAATTATGGAATAGTGGTTTGCGAAAGGGGGACAGAGTTGTTTTGGTCTCGGAAAACCAGCCTGAATGGTGTATTGCGTATCTCGCCGCATCTCAAATTGGCTGCGCAGTTGTTCCGCTTGACGCACAAACACCTATAAAAGAAGTATTAGCCATTGCTGAGTTCACTACAGCGAAAGCGATGCTAATATCTGATGTGGTATTAACCAAATCAGGCACGCAGTTGATCGATACCGATATTCACCTGCAAAATATCAACAAGTTCAATGAAATCGTCAATTCAGATGAAGAAATTCCAACAGATTTCCCCAACGTAGAAATTAACCCAGATACTGTCGCATCTATAATTTTCACGATGGGAACGACGGTAGATGCGAAAGGCGCAATGTTAACGC
>JAPPMR010000945.1 GCA_028818995.1 Candidatus Poribacteria bacterium
ATACAATGACGCTCTCTTTTTGCTTGAATTCCTCTACAATTCAAATGTTCCGATGCCAAACATCAATCGGACAAAACACGGCAGCCTGAGTTTAAGTTGGTATCCAGAAGAGGGGACAGCGACGCTGGAACTTTGTGGTGATGGGCTTGTCGTCTACAATGCCTTTTTTGATGAAGATCGTAAAGACGAGGGTGCTTGCGTATTGACAGACATTGCTGCACTTGATGAACTCATGGGCGCGTTACGCTGCGTTTATTAACAGTAGAATTTTATTACAAAAATACTGTTAAGTAAAGCATTGGTTTCCTCCGAAAATTCTTAGAATCCATAATGTTTGCGTTTTATGAAAACCTATGTTACAATTATGGATATTTGGAATTACTTCTATTCATAGGTGATACATCATGGCAACCGTACAAAACGAACTTGATTTTGATTTTGCTCGGTCCCCTGCTGACAAGATGCTGTTTCTAAAACATATCCAAAGCGAATTAAACGAAATTCGCCAAGAGGTTGCAGAAGTCAATACGTCGGATGACGAAATTGACCCAATCCCCGTTTCTGCTTACGACGAAGCTGCGTTGTTATTAGAAGCGTTTTTTGATCAGGGCGTGCCCATGCCGCATATTGGCTGGGCAGAAGATGGCAGCCTTGGGTTTGAATGGAGACCTGAGGGAGGCATAGCGACAATGGGAATATATGGAGATAATTTGGTAATTTACGGTGTTTTTTTTGAAAAAAACCGTCAAGTTGACGGCGTTTGCCCCTTATCAGATACAGCTCTATTAGGGAATTTCCTTGAAACTCTAAGACAGCTTTTATAGTAAGGATTAATTATATGAATGTTTTACCGGGTGAGAAAATCACCCGTTTTATTCGTCGCAACAGGGATTTTAGCGAACCGAACATAGTTAGAAAGGAAGTCTTCCTTCCACATAGAAAAAAGGTAGATATATCTGTATTTCGTATATCAGAACTTACTGAAAGTGAAGTGTGGAAAATTGGTTGGGAACATGTTCAAACAGCTAAATCACCCGTACTTGCAAGAGCCGATCTTTTCGCCAGCAATGTAAATGAAAATAAACTTGAGGTTATTCCAGATACACAATCCCATAAACTACATGCCAACATCACAGGTTTTCCAGTTGAAAGAGAAGAGAATAAAACTGAAGACAGGAGACTCCGTCAAGCTATAGCCAGAAAACTTGCTCTTTCCAGTAAATTAGAAATACCACCACAACAAAGTTGAATCAGTCCATAACTCTATTGTAACGCCCACTGTCAACGAGCCAGCCACAATCAACCAATGTCTTGTCCAAAATCCAGGTAGAATTAGGTGAAGGTGATTAGATGAAAAGCGACGCGCACGCTATCAAAGCGCGCCTACCGGAAGATATAAAATCTATCCTTGAAAACCTTCTCGGTTGCGAACTTGAAGATGTCTCTGCGGGAATGGATTTCAACCCCGATTCCCTACAAACCCTCTTTACTTCACTCCCTACAGACTCCCTTGAAAACTATCTTTCACCGCAATGGGTAGTGCTTGCTGCTGGCAAAGGCACACGTATTGATCCCACCGAACGATTTAGCAAAACATTGGACATTATGTTCGGAGATCAGAACATGCTGCAACGTTCATGTCGTTTTTTGCCAGGCAACCGTCCACATATTGTTGTTATCAATCCGCAAATGGCAAATCGTATTGAAAAAAGTGGATCCTCTGAGCAGCTGTTGGGTGTCAATGCTATCGCTTGTATCCAAGAGGAAATGAACGGCACAGGCGGTGCATTGCAAGCGGCACTGCCTATACTTCGTGATTCTGACGCGGAATGGATCGGTGTGGCATTTGGAGATGAACCTTTTTTAGAGAATGCCATTTTTGCGCAAACGTTATTATCTCATTTTCTCTCCGATGCGGATGTTACATTATGTGGCAAGATACCTGAAACAGTTGTGGATAAGGGCGGCCTCTTTTTTCATACAGATGGAAAGTTTGTCGGAACAAAAGAGTGGTATGACATGACAGAGTCTGAAAAAGTAGAGATGTGGGAACGTTTGGAGCGTTGGGAGGCATATACTAATACAGTTATCACAATTATACGAAAAAGTGCGTTGTTGGAACGGATAGAACGGTTGCAGCCACACACAAACCGAAACGGTGAGCTTCATCACGTTGATCTGATTCGTCACTGTTATGAAGATGGATTGAAAACAAACGCTTTTATCTATCGTGGTGATGTGTTGTCAGGTGTTAACCGTTGGTCAAATGTCCTTTCAGGTGAAGATGCAATGTTCAAACAGACCAGAGAATTCCTTACGCGGAAAGGCGTTCGTGTCGATCCATTAGCACAAATTACATTAGACAATGAAGATATTGAAATTGGGGTTGCGTGTTATCTTCTTGGTAAAATACATATAGGCAAAGGTGTTAAGATAGGTGATTATTGTCGACTTGAAAATGTTACACTGCGCGGTGCTACAAGCGTAGGGGATTCAGTCGGGTTGCATAATGTTACTGCGAAAGATACTACGTTTGAAGCAAATCAGTTGCCAACAACTTTGGCAGAGCCAGTTCGTGGACTTGCGACTATAAGTAGAATAAGAAACTGCACTTTTGACACTGTTACAGTAGGGAGTAGCGTTCAGTTTTCAGATATTCAAGCACATGCAACAGTAATCCCATCCGATATTAGACTAAAAAATCAAACATTAGGTGTTCCGCTTACAGAATCCCCGCCGGGTGTCCCGAGTCCACTTTTCAATCAAATTGTTCCTGCAGATTATAGACCAGGTGTTTTTACTTTTGGAGAGAAGAAGGATTTGCCGGATTGGGATAACCTTCGGAAACATGTTAGTTCACATAGTGCGGCGGAGTTGATTCCTCGTGCGACGCGCAATTCGCAATTGCAACAGGATGTGTGCAATGCAGTAGATACACTCTTGGACATGCGGCGTGCGAATGGAGATTATCTGATTGAATCGCTCACGCCTGAAGAAGTATGGGGAACGATCTTTGAGATGGTGAAACTGCATACTGGCAATCCGAATCCATATCATCACGATAAACTAAAGGCACGGCAGACAGCACTTGAACTCCTGCCGGAATTTTGGAAAGATAATTGGTTAACGCGGTTAAAGCTGGTTGTTGCGGGGAATGTTATTGACTATAGCAGTGCGCGAGTCGTCCAAAAAGTAAATGCTAATCCTAACTATTTTTCTGAAGCACTGCGAGCAGCGGTTGAAACACCCTTTGCCATTGATTGTTATGAACTGTTTCAGAAAAAAGTTATTGAAGCTTCCCCGCAGCGTATTCTGTGGCTTGCTGATAACGATGGTGAAATCATCTTTGACGTTGCCTTCATCCAGGATCTCGCCCAATGTGGTCATGAAATATGTATTGTAGGAAAAGCAGACAACGCAAGTAACGATGTTACATTAGCAGATTTGCATGATATTACAAACTATCCACAATTTGAGGGACTTCAGCGCGCCATTCAGGACGGTGTTGTTACACTCATGTCATCAGGTGCAAAAACGATTGGAACGAATCTTTATAATGCTACACCTGAATTTATTAATGCCCTGTTAGATGCTGATCTTGTTATATCAAAGGGACAAGGCAATTTCTTCACAACACCCGGATGGTATAAAGACACTTTTTATCTTCTACTCTCAAAAGGTATGACTGCTGAACGAAGCACAGGCGTTGTGGCAGATAGAAATTTGCCTGTTGATGGACTGATTTTGGGGTATCTACCGAGTGGGACAAAACGGGTTGCAACCTTACAAGACCTATGTAAATCTTGAAATCATTAATAATTAGGCTTAGAAAGCCCTCCCACAAGCGTAATACGATCTATGTAACCTTTGAAATTGTAAATTCCCTTTTCCCTGACTTTGGAAGTGGAATCTCATCCGCAAATTCTATCTTTACGGATACTTCTGCTCCTAAAGCATCTTGAATTTTTTGGATGATATGGTTGCCTGTTTCTACTGTCCATTGCTCGTTAACAACGAGTTTCAAAATACACTTTCCAAGCGTCTCCTGAATCAATTGAAATTGCGTGACACCAGCGAGGTTATAGAATTGTTGTGTGAAATAGCCTCCATGTATCAACGTCTTTGTTTTTGTTCGGAAGGTTGCAGTGCTGCGACCCAGAAGTTCTCCTAAAATAGGTAATTGGTTGCCACACGGACACATCTCATCTGAGAGACGACCAATATCACCGATCCGATAACGAATGAATGGCATTGTGTAGTTGTTCAGTTGTGTAACGAGTAGGTCGCCCGGTGTGGTATAGGGATCAGGACTGTCCACCTCAAGGTAAATGTCTCGGCAGTTGATATGCATGCGTCCTTCTACACATTCCATAGCGATTAATCCGACTTCCCTTCCTCCGTATCGGTTATAAACCTTTGTATCAAAGACTGTTTCGGCAAGTGAACGGTAATGTGGATGTAACATCTCTGCAGAAGATATCATCCCTTTTAGATTCCATTGTGGAGTCAATTTGTTCTCTGAGATAAATTTGGCAAATTGGTATAGCGATGAAGGGTAAGCGAGAATTGTCTTAGGTTGCTGTCGTTGCATCATCTTGAATGTAGCGTGCATCGCTGAATCTGTGAGATGGAATCCGTTTAGCCAGTGCTGATTTCGCCAATAACGGTTTAGATTCTGTTTCCAATTGTCATTACCATTAACATCCGCTAGTGCTCCCCAAATAACGAGTTGCGGTTCGCCAAAATCCCAACCTGCCCATCGGTCAAAGTAATAGACGCTAAGATTCCGTTGATTCCAATAAGTTCTATCCTGATAAAACTTTAGCGGTGTGCCTGTAGACCCGCCTGTAGCATTCTCAATTCGCTGATATGTTGGAAATAATTCAGAACAAAGATTTTCCAATTGTTTTCGGACAGTCTGTTTTTCAAGCGGTAGAATTTGTGAAATGTCAATAGAATCAGCATTAATTTGTTGGAATAGGTCGTTTTGCTTCAATCCAAAATCTTTAAAAAGATCGCGGTAGTATGGCGTGGTTTGGACGGCATGCTGAATGAGTTGCTTTAGACGTTCTCGTTGAAACTGTAAAATTGTTTCGCGTGGCGCATTGAACAATTTTGTTGTTTTAGACAGCTTGGAACGGTAAAAAGGACCTTTACGGTGGATATTATATGCGTGCCATGCAACTTTTGAGAAAACCTTTTTAGTTGAGTGACGGATCAACATGATTTAAAATTTGAAGTAGAGATGTCCAAAAAATTTCAAACATCTCGAACTGTCTTTTCGGTGGTGATATAAGTCTGGAAGAATGTCAAGAACGCCCTCTGATAGGATCAATATGTGGTGAATACCCTGGAGGAAGTCGATCACTTGATGAACGTCCATCTTGAAACAGTTGGTCCGCATCCGGATTATCAGGTTCAATCGGTGGCGGGAATTCGCGCCATCTATTCCCATCAAGTGGAACGTCATAACCGTCCTCTTGGAACCAGTTTATCAAACGTTCCCGATAATCTCTGAGTGTTCGTCCATAACCTGGATTACCGGCAAGATTTCGTTCATCAAGCCTGCCTGATAAACGTCTGAAAAGCCATTCCTTTTGATCGGCAGCAGAATAGATGTATTTGTATTCATCTGTCAAAAGCATATACAGACCTCTGTTTTCACCTGACAATTGTCCGATGATAGCATCTCGATCTGTATTGCCGATGGCAACATCCGCCAAGTCAACGCCACTATGTTTATCGTGTGGTGCTAAACCTGCTGCGCCCAAACTTGTTGGTAGCACGTCAACAAGACTCGTTGGCGTATTGCATTGAACGTTTGCCTCAAAACGTCTGGGATAGCGGACAAGTAACGGTATACGGGCAGCTGCATCAAGAAATGAGCGTTTGCCATAGCAGTCATAGTCGCCAAGTAATTCTCCATGGTCTGAAGTGTAAAGTATTAAGGTATTGTTAAGTTCACCTTCAGTTTCAAGATAATCAAGGATTCTACCGACCTGATAGTCAATGAATGAGATAGCGGCATAGTAGGCGGCACGCATCGTCCTGAGAAGATTCATATCTCTACCCTGGTCCCGATATTTGTAGCGATTTTGATGTCTGTTCCAATGCGTGTGCAGCTGCTCATAATCTGGTGGTAGGAACGGCAACGGCATTTCGACTGTTCGGTAGAGTCTATTCCATGGCACAGGTGATTCAAATGGTGGATGCGGCTTGATGAAACTGCTCCAACACAAAAAGGGTCTGTCCTTATCGCGTTGAGAAAGGAATTGAAGTGTCTTGTCTCCTACCCACTGCGTATGGTGTAGCCGGGCAGGAAGTTGTGATGGTTGTGGGATGTAGTAGTATTCACTTCGTTCACCGTGTGGAGCAATAATATGGTCATAGCCGTTCTCATGGAGAAATTCAGTGAAATCATCAGGACCGGCACCCTCTTCTGAGAAATCTCTGGTTTCAAACCCCCACATTTTGCGTCCTTGAGGCGTAAAGTGCATCTTACCGATACCGTGTGTCTGATACCCCACCTCATTCAGCAGCTCCATCACTGACGGACGCTCCTGTGGCATTGCGGAATTGGTTGTGCAGCCTGTTTCGTGCGGCCACTGCCCAAGCAGGAAACTACAGCGAGATGCTACACACACAGGGGAAGGACAGTATGCTGAAGTAAAACTTGTTCCTTCGCGAACAATTCGGTCAAGTGCAGGTGTCTGAATAATAGGGTTTCCGAGTGCTCCTACCGTGTCGAAACGCTGCTGATCTGTCATGAGAAAAATGATATTTGGTTTTTTTGCCATGCGGGTTCCGGTCCTTTAAGGAAATGTATGGTGTGTTATAGATATAGCATAGCACCTTTTTAAGGCGAATACAATTATTTTTATAATTCACCATATTTATCGGATACGCTTTAGAAAAACGAATTGTACCTATAAAATAAACCAAACCAAGTAAAAATACCCTACAATTTTCACAATTTCCTGAAAAACTTACAAAAATTGTAAAAAAATCTGCAATTTGCTATTAACTTTTTCTATTTAAGACATATATAAGATTAA
>JAPPMR010000276.1 GCA_028818995.1 Candidatus Poribacteria bacterium
TCACAGCAGCGTGCATTCGGATATACGAATGCAGGTGTCGTCATCGGCAAAGCGGGAGATTGTGACGAATTTGAGATTGGTGACAGAGTAGCAGGCATGGGAGGTGGCTATGCGTTACACGCCACGGACGCTTGTGTGCCGCATAACTTATGCGCGAAGATTCCTGATAACGTCAAGTATGAGGAAGCAGCGTCTATCCACCTCGCAGCAACGGCACTGCATGCTGTGCAGCGCGGGCGTATCCGCATCGGTGAAAACATTGTCATTGCTGGACTGGGTATACTTGGGCAATTTGCGAGCCAGATTGCGAAAACTGCTGGTGCGTATGTTATCGGTTTGGACAAACTACCGTTGCGGTTAGGGATTGCTGAAAACGCAGGGATAGATCATGCAATAAATATCTCTGAAACGGATCCGATTCCGATTGCGGAGGAATTTACACGGGGATATGGCATGGATTGTGGGATAATCGCTTTCGGTGGGGATGCAACGAGTGCATTTCAACAAATTCGCGCGATGCTGAAAACAGCACCGGATACGCACAAGATGGGACGGATTGTGATTGTCGGAGGGGCAAGCATCACACACGGGTTTGCGGCGGGACTCGGGAACGTTGATGTTATTAGTGCAGCACGCACAGGACCCGGCTACCACGATGAAGATTATGAACACGGCGCGGATTATCCGCCAGTGTTTGTGCCGTGGCCAACACAACGTAACTTGGAATTATCGCTGAGGCTAATGTCTGAGGGCAAAATCAATGTTCAAGCGGTAATCACAGACATTGTGCCAATTGACCAAGCCGCTAAGGCATGTGAAAAATTGATACAAACCCCAAATGAGGCGTTAGGTGTAGTCTTCTCAATGCAATAAACTGACTTAGGATAAACAGATGGAAATTAGAGCCGCACAAGAATCAGAATTAGAACAGGTCGTTGAACTCAACTGCATAGCGTTTAATCCAGGTCAGCATGAACGCTATTGGCAGTATGTCCGAGGTGATAGTAGTTATAGACTTTCACAAACCCGAGTCGTTGTTGTGAATGATCGGGTTGTTTCAACTTTGCGCGTCTGGGAACGCAGAATAAGAATTGGGGCATCTCTTGTCACAATGGGAGGTATCGGAGGCGTCTGCACGGATCCAAAATATCGTGGGGTTGGCTATGCGTCTGCGCTTATGCAGGACACAATCGGCTATCTACAGACGATAGGATGTGACCTCGGTGTACTATTTACCATCATACCGGAAGAATTTTACCAAAGACTCGGGTGGACCTCCTTACCGCTTCACGGTTTCAAGACAAAGTTTAACCCTGAAATGAAGGTTGAAAAACCATCGGACTGGCAGATTAGGACTTTTAACTTAGAAATGGATTTAGACGCTGTAGCATCAATATATGATGCCGCTAACGCACAACAGAGTGGCACGATTTCTCGGACACGTGCGTATTGGGATATGGAACCTTCGCGTATACGTGGCATCCTGCCGACTGTTATCGCACATCAAAATGGCAACATCGGTGGCTATCTCAATTATGAAATAGATGGTGGGTGTGCGACGGTGCGCGAAATAGGATGTCTACCTGATAATCCAGATATTTTGGACGCGCTCTTATTCCACTTATTGCAAGCGTGTGCAGCTGATAAAGTTGAAGAGATAGAAGGTATATTCTCACCACAACATCCATTTGTAGAGCGGTTAAAAACAGTTCGCAACAGTAATTTAAACTCAATCACAGATACTGCAATGATGCTCTATGCTGTCGATTTACCTGTGCTTTTGCGGCGTTTCGTGGTGGAGTGGGAATCACAGATTGCTGCTTCGGAGGAATCATTTCCATCACTTGCTGTAAAATTTCCCGTTGTCAATGACCAACAAGCAATGTTGCGTTACGATGGGAATAACACGATTCAGATTGTTGATGACGCATCAGATGCAGTTAGCTTGGAAATGAGTGAAGCAGATTTTTGGCAACTGCTGTTTGGTGAAATAGGGTGGGAGCAGGTGAATTTGGATGGTTCAGTGTCTCCAGAGGTGTCTGCTTTTTTAGGAACACTGTTTCCAGAACGAGATGTGATTTTTTGGTATCCTGATCGGTATTAAGGTGGAAGAAAAGATGAGTAAAACTAACTCAGAATCTCAAAAACAAGGCACACAGACAAGCGCGTTCGGAACACCCGGAAGAATCAATCACGACTCCAGTGAATTTTATAAAGGAAAACTCTATGCAGACCAGGAACCTCCAGAACCAGAAACATGGATAGAAAACGAGATTTCTTCTAAAAACCTCGACCAACTCTATTGTGCCTCCAGTGAACAGATGTCCGAAATTCCAGATTCCAGCATTCATCTAATGGTTACATCACCACCCTACAACGCGAAAAAGGAATACGACGATGATCTGTCGTTAGATGAATATAGAGAACTTCTCTGTGCCGTGTTTACCGAAACCTACAAAAAATTGGTAACTGGAGGGCGGGCGTGTATAAATATCGCCAATTTAGGACGGAAACCGTATATCCCATTGCATAGTTGCATCATAGAGGATATGTTGGATATAGGCTACTATATGCGTGGCGAAATTATCTGGGACAAAGCCGCGAGCGCGGGAAGTTCTACGGCATGGGGGAGTTGGTTATCTGCAGCGAATCCTGTCTTGAGAGATGTTCACGAATATATCCTCATTTTCTCCAAAGATTCCTTTTCTCGGCAACGTAATGACAAAGAAAATTCTATCTGTAAAGAGGATTTCTTAGAGTGGACAAAAAGCGTCTGGACGTTTCCTTCTGTTTCAGCCAAACGCATCGGTCATCCTGCACCATTTCCTGAAGAGTTACCACACAGATTAATTCAACTTTACACATTCGTCGGGGATGTGGTATTAGACCCGTTTTGTGGGAGCGGAACAACTTGTTTGAGCGCTGTGAAGGCAGGTCGGCATTATGTCGGTTACGATATTGAAGAGGAATATATAAAATTGGCAAACGAGCGAATCAAACATTGTACTGATCAACTTCGTTTGCCAACAGATTGAGTTATCGCGGAATTCATTGGACACCCTGCACCAGCGAGGTTAAGAAACCTCGCCTACCCAGGGGTGAAAGTGTCTGTTTAATTATAGTGAATTCTACAATTAACTGGACATCTGAGCTGTAGGAGGGAACTCCGATTCCCGACTACCAATGGTTTCGTCGCGATTCGGAGATCGCTCCTACAGAATATATGTGAACTTATTACATAATTTACTATAATAAATTCACCAAAGTAACACTATGGTGAGATTGTATACGTTTTGCCTGCTTTCGTGTGAAAGTTAACAACATCCTTTGACTGAGAGTACTTAACTCCTTGACCATCACATGTCACAGAGACAGTACCGGGTGTCCTTACCCAACAGTCATTCCCAAGAGTTGATAACAATTGCGCTTGGGTGAGTTTTCCATTTTCCCATGCCATATCCACTTCAAATCCGCCGCGGGCGCGTAAACCTTTGACGTATCCTGTACTCCATGCCTTCGGAAGTGCAGGTAGTAGGTTAACCTCACCAGCATGGCTCTGCAACAACATTTCAGCAATACCGGCAGTTCCGCCAAAATTGCCATCAATCTGGAATGGTGGATGCGTATCAAACAGGTTTGTCAAGGTACACCTCGTGAGAAGTGCTTGGAGATGGTCATAAGCCGCCTCAGCCTCTTCAAACCTTGCAAAGAAGTTGATGAGCCAAGCGCGACTCCACCCCGTCTGTCCGCCGCCGTGTTGCAACCGATATTCTAACGATTTCTTTGCTGCTGCTGCCAACTCTGGTGTGCCGCGCAGCGTTATCTGACAACTCGGATGTAGACCATACATGTGGGACATGTGTCGGTGTCCAGGTTCCGGTTCGTCATAATCGAATACCCACTCCTGTAAACGTCCTGTCTTTTCACTAATCTGAAGAGGCGCGAGCCGTTCAAGGGCAGAGACCAACTCTGCACGGAAATCCACATCGCCACCGAGAACATCAATACAAGCGATGCAGTTTGTGAAGAGCTCATGGATAATCTCCAAGTCCATCGTTGCAGCATAGGTGAAAAGGGAACGTTCACCATCGGGTTTAAAGAAACTGTTTTCGGGTGAGTGCGACGGATTCGTGACCAGTTTACCTGCAACGGGTGTCCCTTCAGGTGCTTCAACGAGGAAATCAAGTACAAAACGGGCAGCACTTTTCATCAACGGGTATGCCTGTTTCTTAAGGAATTCTACATCCCCTCCAAAAAGGTAATGCTCCCACACATGCTCACACAACCATGCAGCACCCATCGGTGAAATACCCCATATTCCATCAGCAGGCGTTGTAAATCCCCATACATCAGAGAGATGATGGACAACCCACCCCTCAGCACCGTAGTGGCGTTTCGCAGTCTGATTGCCCGGTTCAACGAGTGTTTCCATGTAGTCAAATAGCGGTTTGTGACACTCAGCAAGGTTGCAGACTTCAGGCACCCAATAGTTCATCTGAAGGTTGATGTTCGTGTGGAAATCGCTGTTCCAAGGTGCTTTCATGTGCTCGTTCCAAATCCCTTGCAGGTTTGCAGGGAGGCACCCCGGTCGCGAACTTCCCATCAGTAGATAGCGTCCATATTGGAAGTAAAGTGCAACGAGTCCTGGGTCAGATGCTCCTTCCTTCACTGCTGCTAAACGTTCATCAGTTGGCAGATTTTCTGCAACAGTAGAACCGAGATTCAGGTCTACTCTTCGGAAAAGGGGTTGATGTTCTGCAATGTGGTCTGCCCGAATTGCTTCATAAGATTTTGTTTCAACAGCAGCAAGATAATTCTCACAAAGTTCATGCGGGTCACCGCTTGCATCTTTTTGATTTATGTAGCTTGTCGCACCAGCGAGTAGAAGGGTAACAGCACTCGCATCTTTGACAGAGATTCGGTCATCTTCCGACTGAACTTGCCCATCCTCAACGTGCAATTGTAAATACGCTGAAAACCGAACAATACCATCGCTACACTTTCCGCTGAGTCTAAGGGTATTGTCTGAGATAGCTTCAACAGTAGCATCCTGTTCTCGCGTCATCGTCGCATCAAAAGTTATATTCTCTGATGGATCGGATTCAATCCGGATAGCAATGATGTTATCTACTGCCGTAGCGAAAACCTCTCTATTGAAATTGACACTACCACAGCGATAGGTTGTTTTCGCGATGCCTGTGTCCAAGTCAAGTTCTCGCCGATAGTCTGTAACCTCATCATGCGGAAATTCTAAGATGAGATCGCCTAAAGATTGATATGACTTAATTCGATGTGGCACGCCCAACATCGTTTCGCCTGCAAGTTTTGTCGCTTCGTCGTTTTTATCTTCAAAAAGCAGTTGCTGCACTTTCGGGAGTGCTTCCAAAGCCTTTGGGTTGTTAGTATCTTGAGGAGCACCCTCCCAAAGCGTATCTTCGTTAAGTTGAATGCGTTCCCGTTGGACACCGCCGAACACCATCGCACCGAGCCGTCCGTTTCCGATGGGAAGTGCGTCTGTCCACTGTTCGGCAGGTTTGTTATACCATAAAACATAGTTATTTGTATTTTTCATAATCATTCTCTCTATCATAAAAATTATCTAAATCAATCCGCTTTAAGGATCAATACGTGTTATAAAAAATTAAGATTTAGGTCGTGTATCCCAAGCACATCGGAACCCAATATTCGCCACAAAACTTGATAAATACAGTGAGGTGAGGAAGCTGGTACGTATAGGTTTACCACTACATCTAACAGCCGTTTGGGCAGGTTCTGATGAAGTGAGTAGTGATCCCCCACGTAAGACGCGATCAGCTGTAACCTCCCAGAAGTCAGAAATTAATTTTTCCAAATCCTCTTCTGAGTTTACACCTGCAATTGGATTTCGCTGTGGTGAAGAAGTATAAAAATCTGGATCATACGCATCGAGGCACCACTCCCAGACGTTTCCCACCACATCAAACAAACCGTAGTTGTTTGCAGGAAATTTTCCTACAGAAACAGTTTCACCAGCATTCTTATCAGTATATGCTTTATCTGAATCCAAAGAATTACCCCATGGATATTTTTGTCCTATTAATCCCCCACGTGCTGCTTTTTCCCATTCAGCTTCTGACGGTAAACGTTTGCCAATCCATTTTGCATACGCCATCGCAGCATACCAACTCACATGAGTCACGGGATGGTCAGTCTTCCCAGTTGGAAAGTTGTTCCCATCCCAATCCTTTAGATATTCTGCATCAAAATACTGATATATCTTAACAGTAGACTTTAACCTCATTTTTAGCTTGTTCCGATGCCTCCGGTTTGATGACTTGCGCCATGCTGGAATTGCATCAATGAACCTTTTATATTGTGCGTTGGTCACAGGATATTTATCTATACAAAACGCATCCACGTGCACTGTATGCACTTCGTTTTCACGAGTGCGCCCCAATTCATTATGGTTTCCCATTTGGAACTCACCTGCGGGGATTAGCGCCATATCTTCTGGCACTGAAACACTCAAAGATGTTTCCTCAGGAGTGGAAAATTCCTCTGGTTCGGAAGAAGTAAATTTCTCTGATAAGATCGGATCAATAGGTTGCAATTGTTCAGCCTGTAATGTTGCGATATGTTCAGACCGCTTTTGTGGGTCTTTTAGTGTATCACGCGCTTGATTCAAAACGGTTCGCCACTGTTCTTGCGTTCTACCGTCAGGGCGTGGGAGTCCACCCGCGCGTAACGATTCACTGTAGCATTTTTTATGTGCCTCGTCAACATGGGTCGCAATGACAGTTTCACTTTGATCTTGAAGTTTTTCAAATGAAAGTCCCAGAACTTCAAAATGATTTGTGCTATCACCGACAACTAATCCTGATGCTTGCAGAATTTCATCCGCTTCATCTATAGCAAGACCGTACTGCTGTACTGCTTGCTGAAGAAGTCCTTTGCGCTGTTCTGGTGTGATTGACTGAGAAGCAGCTCTAAAGATGTTGGTTGCTGCAATGAATTCTTCTCGTTTAGACATGTAACAATTCGCCTTTATGTAAATATCCTAATAAGGACTATAAC